>JBDQPD010000051.1:0-23513 GCA_040260805.1 Myxococcota bacterium
CTACCTGCACCGCTTGCAGGCTAAGGACCTCAGCTTAACTGGCTCGATGATCCCCTTGGGCTCTTGCACCATGGTGCAAGAGCCCAAGGGGATCATCGAGCCAGTTAAGCTGAGGTCCTTAGCCTGCAAGCGGTGCAGGTAGCGCAGCATATCCGTCTCACTGTGGTAGCTACTAAAGATCTCGTGCTTGAGCACGGCTTCGTGTCGAGCGACTGAGCCGAGCTCGGCGGGGTCTTGAACCACCAGCGAGCCGTCGCCGCCAAACACCTTCAAGAGGGCGACTAGGTCCGATTCAAGTGCCGTTTCATCGAGTGAGATACCGATTCGACCGTCCTCGTGACGGCGCAGGTTGTAGCCCGCTGCTTCAGCCTTTTGAATCAGCGCATCGGTCTGATCACCGACCTCAACGGCGAGGGTGTCAAAGAATCGCTCATGGCTGAGTATAAAGCCCAGCGCCTTGAGTCCATGAGCGAGGGTTTGGGTCATGGCGCTGACGCGCTGAGCGATGCGCTTGAGCCCATCAGGGCCATGATAAACCGCATACATGCTCGCCATGATCGCAAGCAGTACTTGAGCCGTGCAGATGTTGGACGTGGCTCGGTCTCGGCGAATATGTTGCTCTCGGGTCTGCAGCGCCATGCGCAGGGCGAGGCGCCCTTCGACGTCTTTGCTGATCCCGATGATTCGTCCGGGGATCCGTCTCTTGAAGTCCTCACTGGTGGCCATAAAGGCGGCGTGTGGGCCGCCAAAGCCTAAGGGCACACCAAAGCGCTGAGTGGTGCCGACCGCGACATCGGCACCGAGCGAGCCCGGGCTCTCAAGAAGCACCTGAGCGAGCAGGTCGCAGACAGTGATCACGATCAGGCCAGCTTCATGAGCCGAGGCGATTAGGTCGCGATAATCGACAATTGCGCCGTCGCTGCCTGGATAGGCGAGCAACAACCCAAAGGCGGTGTCGTCAAGAACGAGGTCTTCCGGCTTTCCGATCTCAATATCGACATCGATCGGCAGCGCACGGGTCTGGATGCAAGCGATGGTTTGAGGTTGGCAGTTTTCATCGATTAAGAACCGCCGCCCTTTTCGCTTCTTGGCGCTTCGAAGCGCTAAGCTCATCGCCTCTGCTGCGGCCGTGCCCTCATCGAGTAATGAGGCGTTGGCGACCGGCAAACCGGTGAGCTCGGAGACCATCGTTTGAAAGTTCAAAAGAGCCTCGAGTCGGCCCTGGCTGATCTCAGCTTGGTAGGGTGTGTACTGAGTATACCAGCCTGGATTTTCAAGCACGTTACGCTGAACGACGGGTGGCGTATGCGTGCCGTAATAGCCCATACCAATGAAGGATTTTAGGACCTGGTTTTGACCGATGATCGACTTGAGATGAGTCAGCGCTTCGGTCTCGGTTAGGGCAGGCCCGCAGGCGTCTTCAAGATGCCCTTGATAGCGGATGACTTCAGGCACTGCGTGGTCGCATAGGTCATCCAAGCTGCTTCGCCCAATCTGAGCGAGCATCGCCTGGATTTCATGATCTCTAGGGCCAATATGTCGCGGGCCAAAGGCGTCGGTGGGGGCGATCGATGCGTTCATCGGAAACCTTCCCTGCGGGGCATATCTCGCCCCTATGGGGCGCCTCCTACAGCGCGATAGACTTCGATGCTAGCCGATTATCATGGCTTTGGTGAAGGTTGTGTCAAACCGTCTTTGGTCAACGCTCGGTAAACCTCATCAGGATCGGTGGTTCCGCTGTTGATCAGCGCATCTGCTTCGCGCATCGCCCGATCGACTTCCTTTTTAAAAACCTCAAGGGGTTGGGCGCCTCGGATCAACCGACCGTTGATAAAGAAGCTCGGCGTGCCCCTCGCTCCAACTGACGCCGCTAACTGTTGTTGAGCCTCTACCTCTGCAGCCAGCGCTGGGTCGGCTAGATCCGCCTTGAAGCGTTTGACATCGAGCTTCGCTTGTTGCGCGAGCCGAATTAGATTGTCGTCTGAAAGACCACCACGATTTTGAGCAAACAATAAGTCGTTGTAGGCCCAGAATTGACCCTGTCGGTGAGCAGCCTGCGCCGCAATTGCTGCCGGTAAGGCGCGCGGGTGGAAGCTCAGTGGGTTGTGCATGAAGGCGAAGCGAATATTGGGTCCATAGAGCGATTTTAGGGCGCGCATGGTCCGCTGCGCGCGGACGCAAAATGGGCATTCGTAATCACTGACCTCAACGATCGTGACTCGATACTGGTTACCTGGCGTCACGGCGAGGCTGTCGACAGGCACCTTGTAGCGAGGGTTGGCATCCTTGGCTCGACGAATGACCTTAAAACACTCCATGACCTCATCGCTTTCGCAATCGATAGGAGCAGCGGTCGATGGTCTCTTTCGCTCGCCCAGCGCATCACCTCTTGTTGGTCCAGCTTCCTTGTTTGCCTTCTTAGTTGCGGTTTTTATCGGTGGTTTAGCGCTTGGGTCTTGGCAGACGCAAGCCCTGCCGTAGCCGTCGGCAAACGCTGAGGCGCGAACCCCTAAGACCTTTTTATCAAGGCTTGCGCAGTACGAAGCACAGGCCTCGAGTTCGCGAGCAATCGGGTCGCTCGCTAGCGCCGAACTCGACAGCAAAAAGAGGATGAAAAAAGAACGGATCATGATCAACTCACAAGTCTAAGAGGAGGTCAGTTCGTCGGCGTCAAGCGCTCGCCCTAGGTCCGGCGTACCAAAGAGTCTTTGAGCCTGAGCGCCTTCTTTATAGGTCGGCAGCACCGCCCGACCGCTCACCGCTTGAGCGGTTAGCGCCAGGGCTCGCTCAGCGACGGGGTGATGCTCCAGGTCACAATTTTTAAGCCCATCGACGAGTTCTGGATAACGCCCCCCTGCGTTTCCGAAGAACTCTTCGACTTCGACCTTTAGAAGCGCGGCATCGGCGACGCTCAAAGCAGCCGGCTGATGAACCCACTGATCGCCAGCTCGCACACCGCAATAGACCATCCCTTGTCGCGCATCAAAGGCGTACAAAGTCGGCCTGTCAAACACCGGTAGAGCGTCAAAGGTTGAGAACCCCACGAGCTCGGCGCCACTGGCTTGAGCGAGGCCGGTTGCGGTCGCTAGCGCCACGCGCAGCCCAGTAAAACTACCCGGCCCCTGACCCACGCCAATGCGATCGATTTGATGCGCTTTGAGTCCAGCTTTGCGCAGCAGACCATCGAGCTCATCAACGATGCGCAGAGCGTGACTTCTTTGGGGGCCAAAACTTACCGATTGGATCGACGCATCATGGCGTAGCGCGATGACCGCATCGGGGAAAGCACAGTCGATGATTAGAGCGGTGTTCATGGTGCTTTATTGGCGCGAGCCGAGCGGTAGATCAAGCACTGGAAAATTTCTCGATTTGGGCAATTGGTAATGCCACCATTCGCTACCAATCGAGCGCAAGCCCACGCGTCTCATGGTCATGCGTAACCATCGACGATGCTCACGGCTTTCCGCGCTTCCTCCTTGGTAACTGTGCCGCGCACGGTGGCTCAGATCATCGAAAGCGGATGGCATCGCTAGTACCTCTCCGTCGCTGAGCCGGTAGAGCCCTAAATCGATGGCAGCCCCACGGTTGTGGTGTGAGCCTTTGGCGGGGTCGCCCACTAAACCGCGCTTAGGACAGGCTCTCCAGAGCTGAACCTGCGCTGACCATGGGCGGTAGCAGTCGTAAAGAATCACTCCAAAACCACCGCGGCCAAGCCGGGTCGCGGCGCCTTTGATAGCCTCGGCGAGCGCTGGTCTTAACCAGCACTTTGCGCCTTTGGGGTATAAGGCGCTTCCCGAAAAATTGGCGTCGGTGGTATATTTTAGATCAATTCGAACCCCTGGCGTGGTCTCATCGAGGGCGACTAAATGTGCTTTGAGTTGGCCCTGGCTTACCGTTCCAGCGGGTTTAGGCGGCGATCCGCCGTAAGGATCTTTGCGACCCAGACATCCTTCAGTTGAGAAACTGCTCGCTTGGCTGGGCAACAGCACCGAGATCAGGGTAAGTGCCAATAGGCGAAACAAGGCTTCGTGCTCCATGTAACCGGGGCTATGACGGCGACGACCGCCGGTCTATTCTTCGCCTAGGAGGTCCTATGCTTGTGGTGGGTATCGCCGGAGGAACGGCGAGCGGCAAGACCACTGTGGTTGATCAGATCGTCGCCGCCCTTGGAGAGGACCGAGTTAGTGTCTTAGCCTGCGACCATTATTACCGTGATCTCGCCGCGCTTCCGCTCAGCGCACGCAAGGATTATAACTTTGATCATCCGGACGCGATGGATCAAAAACTAATCCTCGATCATATCCGCAAACTCAAAGCAGGCGAGACGGTCGATCGGCCTTGCTACAGTTTCTCGGCTTCGATCCGCACCGACAAAACCGTCCCTTTGCACAGCGCGCCGGTTCTGATCGTTGAGGGTATTTTGGCGCTAGCGATCGACGCTTTTCGAAGTGAGTACGATTTTTCGATCTACGTGGATTCAGCGGACGACCTGCGTTTGATTCGTCGAATCGAGCGCGACACCCAAGAGCGTGGCCGAAGTCTTGACGAGACCGTCCAGCGTTATTTGCGCTGGGTTCGACCCATGCATGAGGCCTATGTTTGGCCTTCGATGCGCAAAGCAGACTTGATCGTACGAAACTATCGCGACCCCTCGGCTGCGATTCGTTTACTGATCAAGGCGCTGGGTGGATGAGCGACCTTCGGCCTGGTGAACTGCAACCGCTCGAGCCTAATTCGGTCGCCCAGTTTTTGGGCGCGAAGGGTCCCTTAGCCGATCGAATGCAGGGGCATGAGACTAGGCCTTCACAGCAGAACATGGCGGCGCATGTCGCGATGGCGCTCAACCGCGGCGATGCCATCTGCATCGAAGCACCGACCGGGGTTGGAAAGTCGCTCGCCTACTTGCTGCCTACTGCGCTTTGGGCGCGCAATAATTCGCGTCGAATCGTGATCGCCACGCGCACCATCAATCTGCAGCGCCAGCTCGTCGATAAGGATTTGCCGGCTTTGGCTGAGATGTTGTTGGAGGAGGACCCTGGCGCCGAGGAATTGCGTTATGTCGAGCTCGTAGGGCGTGGTAACTACCTCTGCCCACAGCGTCTTGAGGAAGCCTTTCGCCAGCCGGCTCTAAAGGCCGAGTTGTCGGAGGAGCAACAACAAGACCTCTGGCGACTCAAGGCTTGGAGTTTGCGCAGCGATCATGAGGGTCGGCGACAAGACTTAGTCGAATCGCCGGATTACCGAGTATGGGAGGAGGCGAACGCCGACGCCGATAATTGTGCCGGTCCGAAGTGCTCTTATTTTGATCGATGCCCGTATTTTATCTCTCGAAACCGTGCCAATACGGCAGATCTTTTGGTGGTTAACCATGCCCTGATGCTCGCCGACGTCGTGCTCAAACAAGGAGAACCAAAAGCGGAGGGCGTTCTACCGCGCTGGGATGCAGTGGTCGTGGACGAGGCACATCATCTCGAGGCCGAGGCGACGCGTGCTTTTACGATTGAGATCTCGAGTCGTCAGCTCAGTCGCCAGCTTGACCGCCTTTTGCATCCACGTATCGCTGGAGCCGGCGACTTAGGAAAGATGGATCTAGCGCTCGGTGGGGTCAGTGGGGCGCTTGAGGATAAGGCGCACGCGCTGTCCAATCGCATCGTTGAAGACCTGCCCGAGTGGATCGCTGCGGTTCGTCAGACGGGTGAGCGTCTTTGGGCGGCATTGGCGGATACTTACGGCGAACCCGAGCGCGCACAGCAGGTGTGGATTGATGAAGGCCGCCGTTCGGGTCCGGAATGGATTGAGTCGCTTGAAAAGCTGCAGGAGGTCCGCGTGACCCTTGAGCGTTTGGTCGCTCGTCTGCAGACCTTGATCGACGACGCTGAGCATCATGGGTTGATCGAGCATGAACCCTTTGTCGAGCAAGCCACGCGCGGGCTGACTTCTCGTCTGGCTCGACTCAGCACGATCATGGAGGCCGTGCAGGCGGTCTCGAAAGGGGATGAGGCTATTTGTACTTGGGTCGAGGTCGGCTCGATCCCGCAACGGGGCCATCGGTATTCGGCGATTTATGCGGCGCCGGTTGCTGTTGACGAGCCCCTACACGATCTCTTCTTTGCTCCGAACTGGTCAACCGTGATGACCTCAGCAACGCTCGCAGCCAATCAACGCTTTGATCTGCTTTTGGCTCGAACGGGTTTACGCCATCATCAGCCAGCAGCCGTCACCCTGGCGCTGCCATCACCCTTTAATCACGCCGAGCAAGCAGTCCTTGGGATCGTCCCGAACATGCCCGACCCGCGTGAAGAATCAGGCCAGCTACATACCGACGCTTTGATCACAGCTGTGGATCAGTTGACGCGCTCTGTGCGCGGCGGAACGCTGGTTCTCTTTACCTCTTTTCGAGCCATGAACCGAGTCTACGAAGCCTTGGCGTCGGGGTTTGTTTCAGCCGGGCTCAAGCCGATGATTCAAGCGCGTAAAGGTCCAAGTCGTGCGGAGCTCTTGCGTCGTTTTCGAGACACCCAAGGCGCAGTTTTGTTCGCTACCGATTCTTTTTGGGAGGGGATTGATGTCCCGGGGGATTCCTTGCGTTTAGTGCTCATTACTCGTCTGCCTTTTTCGGTGCCCACGGAGCCGATTGCGATGGCGCGTCAAGAGCGTCTGCGTCGAGTCGGACAAAACCCATTCTTTGAATTGACCCTTCCGCAGGCAATTTTACGGCTAAGGCAAGGATACGGTCGTTTGATTCGACGGCAGAGTGACCGAGGTGGTGTCGTGATTTTGGACCCTCGGATTGAAACCGCTCGCTACGGGCGTCGGTTCCTCAACAGTTTACCGCCTGCGCGGCGTCTACGAGGGGAGGTGGGAATGATCAGTGAGGCGCTCACCGAACTGTTTCGACCGAGCTCAACCGATGAGTTGGGTGATGAGGTCTTGTAGCTCTTCGTAGCGGTACGGCTTTGAGACAAAGCCGTTCATCCCGACACTCAAACAGATTTGCTGGTCCTCATCGCTCGCTTTCGCGGTCACTGCGATGATCGGAATTCGCTCGGTCTTGGAGATCGTAAGTCGCTCTTCAGCTGCGCGAATCATTTGGGTGGCATCCAAGCCACCTAACCTGGGCATCATCAGATCCAGCAAGATCAGATCAAAGGGCGCTGCGCCGCCCGTGACCAAGTAGTCCTCGAGCTGGTCGATAGCCTCTTGACCGTCTTCCACGACGACAGGGCTGCAGCCGATGCGCTCGAGCAGTCCAGTAGCGACGAGTCGGTTCACCTCGTCATCGTCGGCAACCAGCACCCTTGCGTTGACCACGGGTGGGATCTCGGGATCCGATAGGTCCTGACGGCTCATCGCCATCGCCGTCGCGATCGGGACGGCAGCCTGCGTGACGACCGAGCCCGAATCCGCTTCAGCCAACGTGAGCGACCATACGACCTCTTCGCCGAGCACTTCAGCGTGGAGTTCGGCTTGCATACCTGCAGCAAGACTTTTGAGCACCGCTGGCTCCATGCCGGTCCAGCGTGATGCCCCCGCAGCGCCGGAGTAACTCGCCAGCGCAAAGATTTCTTCTTCCGCTTCTTCGGGCATCGGGCCGCCGGCGTCGAAAATCTGGCAGCGAGGTCGGCCTTGATCATCAGAATCAAGACGTACTCGAATCATCGCTCCAGGCAGCGCAAAGAATGTGCTCCGCGCAATCAGCGCGTCGATAATCTGTGTCACCCGAGTAGGGTCACCTTTACCCAAAGCCAGGGTTTCTTCTGGCGGTGCGTAGTCCAGTTGGATGTCGCTGCCGCGCAGGTGTCGAGTGTAACGCGTGGTCATGTGACGGACCATCTGCTCGAAATCGATCGGCTCAGATTCAAGCGGCAGACTTCCTGCCTCTAAATTGGCGTGATCGAGCAAAGAGTAGACGAGGTTGGTGAGCGTATCGTTGACGTTACGCAGCTGATCCACTCGGAGCGTCTCTCCGGTATCGGCCAGGAGCTCGGTCAACCCGACGGCCCCATTGAGCGGGTCACGCATCTCCGAACCAAAAGTGTTGATCAAGTCCATGAGCAGCGAGAAGCTTTGCATGGCTTGGGTGGCCTCAGTCGTCAGGCGACTGCGCTCGCTCGCCAGATCCTCTTGGCTCTTTTCGATCACGGTTTGACGACCTGTTAGCTCATCCGCAAGCGACTCAATTTTAGCCTTCGCTTGGACCAATTCATCTCGCGCTAAACCAATTACAGACAGGGTGTCTCTAGCGTCGTTGTCCAGTTGGCCGCGCGTGACTTGCGCCAAAACCAACCCTGGACCGCCCTGCCGCCGCAAGGGGATCTCGCCCTCCCATCGACCCTCTTGAGCGATCGCTTGACCCATAGCGAGGAGTTGTTCGGGCTCAATTCCTAAGTCAAAGTCCGTGAGATGAGCCATCTTTAGATCGGCTGCTGTCGCGCCGAGGTAACTGCAGGTGGAGTCGCTCGCTTCGATCACTTCGCCGCTTAATTCGAGCCGACCCGTGAGCAGATGCTTGTCCGTGAATTCGGTGATTTGATCGATGGTGCTTTGCTCGAGGAATTCTTCTCGTGCGTCGCGCAGTTCTACCGCTCGTTGACTCCGGTGCGCAAGCGAAGAGACCCGAACGCTCAGGGTGCTCGGAGCCTCGTTTTGAAGCAGAATATTGACCCACTCACCGCTCGCTTGTCCAAGGGCTTGTTCGAGGCTGGCTTGGTCGAGTTCAAGGTCTTTGAACAGGTCGCGAAACGGTTGCCCTTGAGCACGCTCACCTGCCAGCTTTCTAAAACCTGGACTTGAAGCATAGACCCCACCGTCGACCACGAGCCCGATCGGTTGCGATGAGCTGTCGGCTAGCGCTTGCAGGAAGCGAGGCCCTACAGGCGCTTGTTTGATCGCTGCGATAAGGTGCTCGAATCGGTTTTCAGGCGATTTGCCTTCGGCCGGTACTGAGATGAGTTTGGCTAAGGCATCAAGGTGCTCATGGAATTTACTCTGCCGTGTTTTAAGCCTGGTGAGTAAAACGCCGACCCAAAGCAAAGCGAACGCAGCGATCGCAGCCGACCCCAGAATCAAGCGCCAAAGCTGCTCGTCTTGGGTTAGCCGAGTGGCCTGCCATTCAGCTTCTACCTCGCGTTGAAGCTGATCACTCAAGCCCCTAAGGCTCTTGCGCACGGACAAGAATCGAGCGTTCCAGACCTCTTGGCGTATCTTTTGAGCTTCAGCTTGTCCCTCTTTGCCTAAAACCTTGATCAATTCACCGATCTGAGCACCGAGCGCGTCGAACTGAATCTCGATTCCATTGAGTCGAACCGGGTCTTTAGCGATCGCTTCTTTGAGCGGTTCAAGTCGAGTCCAGAGCGTACTGCGCTGGTCTTGCATCGCCAGAATCAGACGGGTTTGCGCCGCTGGATTTTTGTTGGTCAGAGGCGCTTCTACTCGGGCGTTTAAGTCGTCGAGGCTTCTCTCGAGCGCCCGCAAGTGAGCGATCCGATCCAGTCGGTTTTGGTTGGCTTGACGAATATTAGCGTCGGTCGCTCGCAGGTCCTTTAAAGTCAGATCACCCCAGACGAGAATTCCACAAATCACTAATATGAGTGAGATGATTCGTCGCAACGCGTCCTCCGTCGAGTGGGGTTGTAGGCAAGCAAGCCAAGGCGCTCAAGGGTCATTGGCTGTCCTTGATCATCAAGGCAAGTAAACGTCGAATATTGGCGGGAAACGTAAGCCTCGTTAGGGTGGCAGCGAGCCGAGGAGTTCGTGTGTTTGATCGTTTAGGGTTAACAACCCGAATCACCTTATTACTCTCGCCACCATTTTTTGTGCTGGTGTTTGTTTTATTGAGCGGAAGCGATGGGTCACATCCCGCTGTTGTAGCGGGTACTGGAGCCAGTTTTCTGATCTCGGTCGCTTTGTCGGGATGGTTTGTTCGTTCGGTGGTTGCTGAACGCCGCGATGCACGGCGTCTAGCGCAAGCGCTCCGCAGCGCTCAAGACAACCTCACCTTAGCCGAGGTTAAATCGCAGCGTGACCGTGAACTGCAGCTCGGTTTTGAGGAGATGGAAGAAGCCTTGATCGGTGGCTTAGAAGTGGCGCCGCTCGCTGAAGCGGTGATCACGAGCCTGTGCCGTTATGTCGGCGCTCCGGTCGGGGCGATCTATCTGCGCTCATTGGTCTCAAACGGCGCTCCTCCTGTGTTTACACGCTCAGCAGGGTTCGCCTTGGATGATCTGAACAAAGCAACGCATTACGAGCTCGGGCAAGGCTTGGTCGGTCAGGTCGCTAAGACCGGACAGCCTATGGAGATTTTGTCGCCGCCCGAAGCACCCTTGGTGGTCGATGACGGGTTGCGCCGTCGTCGCCGTCCGAATGTTTTAGCCCTTTACCCTCTAGGCGACACCGATCAGGTGATTGGTGTGATTTGTTTAGGGCTTCAAGAAGGCCTCAAAGGCGGCAAGCGCCGCTTTACTGAGCGGATCTTAAGATCGGTAGCGATGGCCTTTCAAGCGGCGATGGCGCGTCAAGCAGCCGAAGCGACGCTCAAGGACTTCAAGGATCTTGCGAGTCGATTGCAGCATCAACAAGAGGTGATGCAGAGCACCAACCAGCGCTTAGAAGAGCAGGCGATTGAGCTCGAGCGAGCCCATCAAGAAGCTGAGGTTCGAAACGCTGACTTACGCAAGGCCGAGTCGGAAGCAGCCCTGCGCGCTGATGAGGCGAGTCGCGCCAACGAGTACAAGTCAGAGTTTCTCGCCAACATGAGTCATGAGCTTAGAACGCCGCTCAACTCGATCATTCTCTTGTCCAAGTTGCTCTCCGAGGGCCGCAGCGGCGTTTTATCCGATGAGCAGAGTAAGCAAGCCAGCGTGATCAACCAAGCTGGTGGCGATTTACTCAGCCTGATCAATGATATTCTGGATCTATCGAAGATTGAAGCCGGGCGGATGAGCATGGTGCTTGAATCCACATCACTGCATCGTCTGCTCGCCGATGCACAGTCGCTGTTCGCCCCTCTAGCGGAGCGCAAGCAGGTGGCTTTGAACCTCAGAGTCGAGTCCAATGTGCCCGATCAAGTGGTGACCGACCCTGACCGGCTCAAGCAGATCCTCAGAAACTTCTTATCCAATGCGGTCAAGTTTGTAGACAGCGGTCAGGTCGAGATTTTTGCTAGCCTTCCGACCCAAGCCCACTGGAGCGTCTTTCGGTCTGGTGATTTGAGCGCGGCGGTCGTTGAGGCTCAGCCGAGTGGTTATCTAGTGGTGGGCGTTAGCGACACCGGGATCGGGATCCCCGAAGACCGTCAGTTGGCGATTTTCGAAGCATTTCGCCAGGCCGATGGAACCACCTCGAGACGATACGGCGGGACCGGTTTGGGCTTGAATATTGTGACCAAGCTCGCCGATCTTTTGGGGGGCTCGGTTGGCATGTCGAGTACCCCGGGAGAGGGCTCGTGTTTCTTTGTCGTGTTGCCGCTTCGCAACGAGTCTGAAGCCGCTCAAGTCAAAGCCGAATCGTCGCTCCGAGCGCTACCTGTTCAGGTGAGCGCACTTGAGCCTGAGCTCAGTTTAGCAGGCGAGCGCAGTGGGATTGTGGTTTCTGATCGGTTCGAGTTACCTCAAAATATGGGCAAAGGGCGCAGGCTATTGCTGGTCGATGACGACGTCCGAAATACGTACGCTTTGACCATCGCTCTGGAATCTGAAGGGTTCGAGATTGTCACCGCAGCCAATGGTGTCGATGCCCTCGAAGTTCTTGACCAAGCGCTTAGTTTTGACGCTGTTTTGATGGATATTATGATGCCTGAAATGGATGGCTACGAGGCGATGCGTCGCTTGCGCGCTGACGGTCGCTTCGACCAGTTGCCAGTGATCGCGCTCACGGCTCGGACCCAAGAAGACGACCGCCAAGCTTGCTTTGAGGCGGGCGCCACCGAGTATCTGACCAAACCGATTGATCATCACCTGTTGATGGAGCGCTTAGAGCAGCTAATTCGGGCTAAGGAGACGCCTTGATAAGTGACAACTTTACGGTCCTTATTGCCGACGATAACCCCAACAATCTGTTCACATTAGAGACGCTGATTCACGCCCATATGCCGGCTCGAATTCTGCGCGCCGAGCATGGTGAAGAGGTCCTGGCGATTCTCCTAAAAGAGAAGGTCGACCTGATCATTCTCGACGTCCACATGCCGCGGATGGACGGTTTTGAATGTGCTAAGTTGATCCGCATGAGGCCTTCGGATCGCGACATCCCTATCTTGTTCTTAACCGCCTCGATGCGCTCGGATGAAGCGCGCGATCAAGGGTTGGATCTCGGCGCTGTCGACTACCTCCGAAAGCCCATCGATGATCGGATATTAATCAATAAACTCAAGGGTTTTAGGCAGCTCGTGACCCGAGAGCGCGTCGAGCAAGAGGTGCTGCATCAGCGGGTCCAGAAAACAAGCGAAGAGCTGGCAGATGCTCAAGAGCTGACGACCGAGGTCGTTGGCTCGATGGTGCGTGGGCTTCTGGTTGTCAGGGGCGACCAGGTGCTGTTGAGGAACCCTGCTTTCGATCAGCTGGTCGCCCAGGTTCCAATGGCTACACTCGACGGGCAGAGTCGAGCCCTCTTGAGTCATTTAGAGTGCTCAGATTTAGAGATTGATGATGCGCTGAACGGGCGTGGTTTTGCGGCACGAGAGCGGACATGGTCTCCGACTCGGATTGGCGAGCTCGCCAGTTGGTTGCGTCTCTCCGCGACGGCGCTTGATGATGGCCGCGTCATGGTCGTCGTCGAGGACATCACCGAGCGCAAAATTTTCGAGCAAACGCTGCGCGATGCGCTGAGCCAAGCCGAGTCTGCCAGTCGGGCAAAGACAGAATTCTTAGGCAATATGAGCCATGAGGTTCGAACCCCACTCAACGGGATTTTGGGGATCGCCCAGTTGCTTCGGCGCGGCGAAGTGTTGCCGAGTCAGGAGCGCTATTTCCGGCTGCTCGAGGAGTCGAGCCATCGACTGCTTCGGATCGTCAATGATGTCTTGGATTTCGCCCAGGTCGAAGAGGGTCAGGTGCGTTTAGTTCATCAGTCCTTTGATCTTTGGCAACTGGTCGATGATTTGGTCGCCTTGCATCAGCCAGCAGCCGCTCAAAAGGGTCTGGAGCTGTCTCTTTATCGTGACCCTGCGCCGAACCCATTGGTGTTCGGAGATGAGCAACGTCTCAGTCAGGTGTTGGTCAACTTGATCAACAACGCGATGAAATTCACTGAAATGGGGCGAGTGCAGGTCGATTTGAGGGTGATCGAGACTTCCGAGCAAAACATGCAGGTTCGGCTGACCGTCTCGGATACGGGGATCGGTATACCTGAGCAGCAACTCGAAACACTCTTTGAGCGCTTCGCCCAAGGCGACGCATCCCGCACCAAACGCTTTGCGGGCACTGGGCTTGGTTTAGCGATTTGCAAAGCCTTAGTGGATGCGATGGGCGGGCGTCTTGAAGCTGCCTCTCAGCTCGATAAGGGTACCAGCTTCACCCTTCATTTATCGCTTGATTTTGCGGAGTCGACTGCCCCTGAGCACGACCCGAAGAACGATGCTGCAGACCATTGGTCCGGCGCGCGAGTTTTGGTCGCGGAAGATGACCCGGTGAACCAGCTCGTGGTGCAAGCTATGCTGGAAAATCTTGGTATTTACGTCGAGATTGCAGGTCACGGAGCGGAGGCGGTTCGAGTTAGCGAAGCGGGCGATTTTGATCTGATCTTGATGGATCTGCACATGCCTCATTTGGATGGTTTGCAGGCGAGCGCAGCGATTCGCGCTCGCGGCGACCAAACCCCTATTATTGCGCTGACAGCGAACATTCTTCCGGACACTCCAGAGGAGTGCCAAGAGGCAGGTATGGATGGTTTTTTGTCGAAGCCGATGACGCTCGAGGACCTTGAGCACCGCCTGCGTATCACGTTGGGCAAAGCGCCGGCTAAGATCGCCCCTGACCCCTCAAAACGTTCGGATCAAGCCGCCTACCATCAACGAACGAAAACGCGACCGATCGATGCTCTGGATACCCGTCTGGATCAGTCCTTCATCGATCAACAAAGAGATCTGTTAGGGCCTGCATTTGGGGCGATGATCACCGCTTATCTCGAGGGCATGCGAAAGGGTGTGCTCGCGATGCGTGCTGCGTTAGCGTCTGGCGAGGTCCATGAGTTGCGAGGGCATGCTCACAAGGCTAAAAGTTCGAGTCTGCAGATGGGTGCTGAGGGCATGGTTGAGCGCTGCAAAGAGTTGGAGATGGCGTGTCTTGATGAGACACCGATCGCTAGCTTGGGCGCTCAAATCGACCAAATTGCTAAAGCCTTTGAGCTGCTAAGACCCTTGATTGAGGCTCAGCGACCATGACCTTTTATCGGCTTCACGATAGCTATCCGGGTTTCCCGGATCCTCGTGAGGCTGAGCCCAATGGTTTGCTCGCCATGGGCGGTGACCTATCACCAGAGCGCCTCTTGATCGCTTATTCGATGGGTATCTTTCCATGGTATAATCCGGGCGATCCGATCCTTTGGCATTGCCCGGACCCAAGGATGGTGCTGTTGCCCGAAGATCTGCACATCAGCCGATCGCTTCGTCCGGTCTTAGCGCGCTGTCCTTGGACGATTCGCTTTGACACGGATTTCGCTCAGGTGATTCGAGCCTGCGCAGCGACCAAGCGACGAGGTCAAGAGGGAACCTGGATCACCCCCGAGATGATCAAAGCCTATGAGCGCCTTTTTGAGCTCGGCTTTGCCCACTGCGTTGAGGTCTGGGACGGCGACGAATTGATCGGCGGGATCTATGGGGTGGCGCTGGGTCGAGCCTTCTTTGGTGAGTCGATGTTTTATCGCCGCGCCAACGCCTCTAAAATTGCGCTGGTGCATCTGGTTCGTCGGCTTGATGCGCAGGGCTATGAGCTCATCGATTGCCAACAACAAACAGAGCATACGGCGCGCTTTGGCGCAGCCCTGATGGGGCGCGCCGAGTTCTTGGATGCGCTGAGCGAGGCGCTCTGCCATGAGACTCAGCGCGGCCGCTGGACAGCTGCCCCTTAGCCGACGTTTTCGGGCGTTCTTTTGGTCTCAGCGGTCATGCTCAAAGAGGGCTCGCCGTCGACTAAATCAACTTTGACTTTGCCGCCGCTTGCGAGCGAGCCAAAGAGCAATTCATCGGCGAGCGCTTTACGGATTTTCTCGTCGATCAGCCGGGTCATAGGACGAGCGCCGTAGGCGGGATCATAGCCATGTTGAGCGAACCAATCCCTGGCTGCATCCGTCAGGCTGATGGTGACGCCGCGTGGGCGCAGCTGAAGATCGAGTTCATCGACAAACTTATCGACGATCAAACTCATGACGGCTTCGGGTAGGGATCCAAAACGCACCAGCTGGTCGAGCCGATTTCGGAACTCCGGGCTGAAGGTCTTCTCCACCGTCGCAAGGGCTTTGCCCGCGTTGGCATCAGACCGGGCTCCAAAGCCGATCGCTTGCTGATCGGTCATCGAGCGCGCGCCGGCGTTCGTGGTCATGATCAAAATGCAGTTTCTAAAGTCTGCGCGGCGTCCGTTGTTGTCGGTGAGCTGTCCGCTGTCCATGACCTGAAGTAGGATGTTGAACAGATCCGGATGAGCCTTCTCGATCTCGTCTAAGAGAACCACCGATCTCGGATTTTTAATCACCTCTTCAGTCAGCAAGCCTCCTTGGTCGAAGCCGACATAGCCCGGCGGCGCGCCGATGAGCCGGCTGACGGCGTGGCGCTCCATGTACTCACTCATATCGTAGCGCAGCAGCCCCATGCCGAGGCAGTCTGCTAGCGCTTTGGCAAGCTCGGTTTTGCCGACACCGGTAGGCCCCCAAAAGAGAAACGAGCCGGTTGTTTTGTCGGCGGGCCGAAGCCCTGCGCGCGCCCTCTTAACCGAGTCGACCACGGCGTCGATCGCGTCCGGTTGCCCAAAGACCCGCAAGCCGAGATCTCGTCCGAGGTGGCGGATGCTCTCGCGCTCGTCGCCAGCAATCTTGCGGGTGGGGATCTTGGTCATCGCCGAGAGCGTCGTCTCGATATCGTGAACGCTGATCCGTTTGCGAGCCGGCTTAGCGAGGCGCGCCGCAGCCCCGGCCTCATCGAGGACATCGATGGCTTTGTCGGGGAGGTAGCGACCATGAAGATACTTAGCCGAGAGCTCGACCGCAGACTGAACCGCCCTTTTGGAGTATTTCACGCTGTGGTGCTTCTCTAAGTTGGGCTGCTGACCTTGAATGAGAATTCGAACCGTCTCTTCATGACTCGGCTCACACACTTCAACGATCTGAAAGCGTCTCGCCAGCGCGGTGTCCTTTTCAAAGTGCGCACGGTAGTCTTTCCAGGTCGTCGCGCCAATGCATTGCAGTCGCCCTGAGGATAAAAGAGGTTTGAGCAGATTCCCTGCGTCCATCGCTCCGCCTTGGACAGCCCCTGCGCCCACCAAGGTGTGCACCTCATCGATGCATAAAATAGGGTGGCTGAGCTTGCGCAGGGCTTCGATCACTGATTTGAGACGCGCCTCAAAGTCACCGCGGTAACGGGTTCCTGCTGTCAGGCTAGCTAAATCGAGGGAGAAGAGCTCGGCATCTTCGAGCAGCTCAGGAACATCGCCGGTCGTAATGCGCAGCGCTAACCCCTCCGCGATCGCAGTTTTCCCAACCCCTGACTCGCCCAACAACAGGGGGTTGTTTTTGCGCCGCCGCGACAAGATCCGAAGCATCCGTTCGACCTCTTTATCGCGCCCGACTAAGGGGTCGATCTCTCCGGCGAGTGCGCGCTCGTTGAGGTTCGAGCAGTAGGCACCGAGAGGGTCCGACGAACCGGTCGACTCCGAGGTCTCTACGCCGCCTTGCTGTGAGCTGATGGTCAGCTCTGATGAGCCGCGCTCGGCGATCGCTTGCTGCACCACAAATTCGTCAAGACCTTGCTCCTCAAGAAGCCATGACGCCTCGCAGTCTTCTTCGCGAAAGAAAGCGATCAGCACGTGGGAGCACTCGACCGTTTCTTTACCTGCGCTTTGCGCCTGCAAGACCGCTCGCTGCAAGATGCGCTGAAACCCTTGGCTCTGGATCACTTGCTGTTGTGGCTCGCCGCGTAAGCTCTCTTCATGGTTCAAGAAGTCATCGAGGTGCGTTTTCATCGCCTCGACATCGGCATGGCAACGGCGCAGCAGATCAGCGGCCGCCGGGTCATGCATGAGCGCAAAAAGTAGATGCTCAGGCGTCACGTAAACATGAGCCCTGCCCAAGCTTTCCGTTCCTGCGAGTTCGAGCACTACGCTCAGATCATTAGCCAGTTTCATTCGGGCTCCATTGTCAGCTGTAGGGGCTGCTTGCGGTTGCGAGCGAACTCGCGCACCTCGGCGAGCAGGGTCTCAGCCATGTCTCGGGTGTACACGCCGATCGCCGCTGCGCCTTGATGGTGGACCAGCAGCATCAACTCCACGGAATCAGCCTGGGTTTTCTTAAAAAATCGAGTCAGGACTTCGACGACAAAATCCATGGTTGAGTAGTCATCATTGTGGATGACGATGCGAAATCGGCGCGGGCGTTTTGTGCGCACTGCCAGCTCGCCATCTATTTCCTCTTCGGGTCGCTTGTGATCGGTCACACGGCCTCCGCCATAAAGCTAAGCATCGACGCTTGGACTTGTCGAGTAAACCGCGTCTGATTCATCATCATTGCGAACCCGACAAACGAAAGGTCGTTCAATGACGCTATTTTCGAAGATTATCAGCGGCGAACTCCCAGCGGACATTGTGTATGAAGATGAACAATGCATCGCCTTTCGTGACATCGCACCTCAAGCGCCGACCCATATTTTGGTGATTCCGAGGCGCGCGATTGCTCGTTTGAGCGAAGCGACAAGCGCCGACGGCCCATTGCTTGGCCATCTGTTGCTGGCGGCGACCAAGGTGGCGAAGGCCGAAGGGCTCGATGATGCGCGTTTGATCATCAATGACGGAGAAGGCGCTGGTCAGACGGTTTTTCATCTGCACGTGCACGTCTTGGGGGGGCGAGACCTGACCTGGCCTCCGGGCTGATTTGGCCTGGCGAGCGTGTCGCTCAAAAGGTATCACCTTGTGGTGTGGGTCTCGAGCAGTTGATTGGAGCGACAGTTTGCGTCTTTGGCTACTGCTCGGTTTGGCGTTCAGCGCCTGCTACGATGACCCCATCCTGATCAACCCGTACGAGCGGACCACTGCGGCTCAAGAGGTCGACCGGGAGCGCCAGACCGTGGTGCCGCCCGAGAGTTGCGGAAATGGTGAGCTCGATA
The DNA here is from genome assembly GCA_040260805.1 of Myxococcota bacterium. Taxonomy (GTDB): domain Bacteria; phylum Myxococcota; class UBA4151; order UBA4151; family UBA4151; genus CACGMS01. The sequence continues at coordinate 18,299 of JBDQPD010000051.1, forward strand.
CCGGTGAGCAATGCGACGATGGCAACCGCATTGACAACGACGCCTGCACCAACCTGTGCCAAGAGCGCACCGTGACGGCGCAACTGCTCGCTCGTCCGATCATTGACGCTGTGGCTGGGTCTCGACGCTTTGAACGCAACGACCAGGGCGAGGTGGTTTTAGCGCCGTTTCAGGCGGTTCGGTTCTCTGGGAGAAACTCAACGGTTCCTCATGGTGAGGTGGCGGCTTACCAGTGGAGTCTCGAGGCCGCTGATGGCGGCTTGGTTCCGGCGGGGTCTCAGGTCTTCTTTGATGACCCGACCAAAGATCGCCCGCGGTTGATGTATTCGGTGCGCGGCGATGAACGCCCAGGCGTTGACCTGATCGGGAGCTACAGGGTGGCGCTTCGCGTCCAAGATGAGCAGGGCACATGGTCTAGCTTTGTCGGCGTCGCCTTTGAGGCGCGTCCGAACCGTGCCTTGTGGATTGAGCTTAACTGGGACCGTGACAGCCACGACGTGGATTTGCATCTGATCCGCACGGGCGATCGTGATCTGGCCTTCGACAGCCAACAGGACTGCTTCTTTAGCAACTGCATCCCGCGGACACCCGGAGTTGCTAGCTTGAACTGGGGCGGCAGCTCAGCAGGCGATGACCCCCTCTTGGATGTTGATGATGTGGACGGTCTAGGGCCGGAGGTGATTTCGGTTCCTGCGCCCGAAGCCAACATGGATTACCTGATCGCTCTGCATATGTTCCGTCTGGATTTTGGCTCCGCAACGACGGTGTCGCTCAAGGTCTTGGTTGACGGCGAAGTCGTCGCCGAGTTGAGCCGTGAATTGCCCAGTCAAAACGACTGGTGGGAAGCCGTGCGCTTGCATTGGGGCGATGAGGTCGAGGTCGATATTGTCGACGAACACTTCGATGATGCACCCAATCGATTCCCCTGATTAACCTCTCGGCCAACGTTGCAAAAACCGCTGTGAGATTGGTGCGGTGTGATGCTAGCCACCTCCGCAGCAACGGGTAGGTCTAACGTGCACATTTTAGTCGTCGGCGGTGCGGGATACATCGGCTCACACATGGTTCGCTATTTACAAGAACGCGACCACAAGGTGACCGTTTTGGATAACCTCTCAACCGGGCATCGAGAAGCGGTCGGCTCGACTCATCTGATCGAGGCCGATCTCGCCGATCGAGAGGCGCTGCTGCGTACCTTAAGCGCCGATCCTTACGATGGTGTCATGCACTTTGCGAGCTTCATCCAAGTCGGTGAATCGGTTTCTGATCCGTCAAAATATTATCGAAACAACGTCACGAATACGCAAAACTTAATGGACGCTATGGTGGCGACGCAGACGAATCACCTGGTCTTTTCATCGACCGCAGCGATCTTTGGTGATCCTGAATACACCCCGATCGATGAGGCTCACCCCAAGGCGCCGATCAACCCCTACGGCCGCAGCAAGTGGATCGTTGAGCAGATGCTTGATGATTACGACAAAGCCTATGGTCTTCGATCGACTCGCTTGCGTTATTTTAACGCCGCGGGTGCTCACCCAAGCGGTGAACTCGGTGAATGCCACGAGCCTGAAACCCATCTGATCCCGCTGATCTTACAGGCGGCTACTGGACAACGTTCACAGATCAAGGTCTTCGGTCGTGATTATCCGACGCCTGACGGTACTTGCGTTCGAGATTACATTCATATTTGCGATTTAGCATCGGCTCATGATTTAGCCTTGAAACGCCTCATAGAGCACCAAAAAACCGAGTGCTTTAATCTCGGCAACGGAATGGGTTTTTCGGTCCAGCAGGTGATCGATCTGGTGAAGTCCGTGAGTGGCGTTGACTTTCATGTTGATGACGCACCGAGACGTCCCGGAGACCCGGCGGTGCTGGTGGCTGATTCGAGCACAGCTCGCGACGTATTGGGCTGGTCTCCCGAGTTCGTGGATCTCCGCACGATCATTGAGCACGCCTGGCAATTTGAGCGGCAGCGATACCTTCAACGATGAAGATTTTGATGGTGCATAACCGCTATCAAATTGCGGGAGGTGAGGATTCGGTCGTCGATGCTGAGGTCGCCCTACTGCGCCAGAGTGGGCATGAGGTAGTGATGCATCATGCGAACAATGACGGCATTAAAGGCCCTCTTAGAAAGTTCAGCGCAGCGTTGTCTGCGACCTACTCTTCCATCGCAAAACGGGAGCTCGCTGTCGTGCTTGACCGCGAGCGGCCGGACGTCGCTCACGTCCACAACTTCTTTCCGGTGTTGAGCCCCTCAATCTATGATGCCTGTGCGCAAGCTCGAATTCCTGTGGTTCAGACGCTCCACAACTATCGAACGATCTGTCCTGGAGCGCTGCTGATGCGCGATCAGAAGGTATGCGAGCTTTGTGTCACAGGCTCGCCGTATCAAGCGGTAAAGTACGGCTGTTATCGAGAATCAAAACTTGGAACGCTTGCGGTTGCTCGGATGGTAGCGACGCACCGGAAGCGCCGAACTTGGTCAACTAAAATACAGCGTATCATTGCCCTGACAGCCTTCGCTCGTGCCAAGTTTGGTGAGGCGGGATTTGACACCGACCGGATCGCGATCAAACCCAATTTTATCGCTGACCCTATAGAGGACGGCGACCTCGGAGCGCACGATCAAGGGGCTTTATTTGTCGGTCGTATAAGCGTTGAGAAGGGGGTTGATGTGATGATCGACGCCTGGCGTGACCAAGAGCTGCCGCTGCGTATCGCTGGTGACGGACCGCGTTATGATGAGCTGCGGACCTCGGCGCTCCCCGATTCCGTTGGGTTTCTGGGACGCCAAACCAAAAACCAAGTCTATCAAGCGATGCGTCAGGCCCGGTTTATGGTGATGCCGTCGGTTTGGTATGAAGGTTTTCCCATGGTCATTGTGGAGGCGTTTGCCCACGGGTTGCCGGTGGTGTGCTCGAGGTTGGGTGGAATGGCTGAGGTCGTTGAGGATGGTGTCAGTGGTCTTCACTTTGAACCTGGAAACCCCGAGGATTTAGCGGCTAAAGTTCAAGTTCTGATCGATGATCCGGAACGCTGTAGAGCGATGGGGCGAGCTGCTCGAGACCAGTTTTTGGCTGCTTATGGACCCGAGCAAAATATCGCTCATCTCGAGCGTATCTACCGAGACGCAGCGCAGGCTCTCTAAAGGCTCCCAAGGTCGGGGGCAAATCCTCGTCGCATATCGTTTTCGCAGACATGGCGCGCATCGACGAACTGCAGCAGATAGTCTGGGCCGCCAGCCTTTCCACCGATTCCGCTCATCTTAAACCCGCCAAAGGGGTGTCGCTCAACCAGCGCACCGGTGCAGGTTCTGTTGATGTATAAGTTACCGACAGCGAAGCGTCGCTTAGCTTCTTCGATGCGCAAAGGAGAGCGCGAGTATAATCCACCGGTCAGCGCAAAGCGCGTGCCGTTTGCGAGCTCAAAGGCGTGGTCAAAGTCTCGGGCGCGAAGCACAGCAAGGACGGGCCCAAAAACCTCTTCTTGCGCCAGCCGGTCATCGCCTTGGATTCCCTGGTAAACAGTAGCCGCTGCGAAGTGTCCGCCCTCAGGTGGTAGCGATTGGGCAAGGAGCTCGCCTTCTTCAGCCCCGAGACGTTGGTACTGTTTCACCTTGGCTAAGGCCTCGGCATCGACAACGGGTCCAAAGTCCATCCCCGGCTGGGTTGAAGATCCGATATGAAGCGCATCCACAGCGTCTTTGAGGCGAGCGCAAAAGGCGTCATGGATTTTATCCAAAACAATCACCCGCGAGCAGGCAGAGCACTTTTGCCCAGCAAAACCAAAGGCTGATTTAACCACCCCGTAAACGGCCTCATCGAGATCAGCATCATCGTCCACGATGATCGCGTTTTTACCGCCCATCTCGCAGACCACTCGGCGGACTTGGGCTTGTCCGGTAGCGGTCACACCCGCAGCTTCAATGATTTTGAGCCCGACATCCATAGAGCCTGTAAACGCTACAATGGAAGTGCGTGGGTCGTTGACCAAGGTCGCGCCGACGCGTTCACCGCGCCCTGGCAAGAGCTGGATAACATCGCTTGGAAACCCAGCGGCTTGAATAGCGCGCATCAAAAGATCGGCAATGGCGCTGCTTTGTTCAGCGGGTTTCATTAACACGGTGTTGCCGACAACGGCTGCGGCCGCAGTCATCCCAGCTAGAATCGCCAACGGAAAATTCCACGGTGCGATCACCACCGCAGGGCCTCGGGCGCTGTAGCATAAGGTGTTGGATTCACCCGGAACACTACCTTGCAGGGGTCGAGGGGTTTGTAAGGCGATCGCTTGCCGAGCGTAATATTCGCAAAAGTCGATAGCTTCGGCCACGTCAGCGTCCGCTTCGGGGAGCGATTTGCCGACCTCAAGCGCCATGAGGGCGGTCGCTTCAAGACGTCGTTGGCGGAGCTCATCAGCGAGGTTGAAGAGCAGTTGGGCTCGTTCACTGACCGGCGCGCTTGACCACTGCGCAAAGGCGTTGTGCGCACGCGCCATCGCCTTGTCAGCCTGCTCGAGACTGGCGCCTTCAACGTGAGCCACAACCACATCGCTTCGGTTCGGGCTCTCACGCTCCCAAGGGGTGTCTTCACCTGCCTCAAACTGCCCACCAATGCAGGGCTGAACGCGCAGGGGGAGCTTGCCCTCAAGTGCTGCTACCGCCTCATCCCACTGATGCTGACTCGCAATCCGATGGGGGTGAGTGAGCGGTTCGTTGGCGAAGTCGGTCGGCTCACTCGATTTGCCGAGCTGGACCGAGCGCGTCTTGCGAGCGGGCGCCTCAGCATCGCCGCCTTGACTGACCGGATCGGCCAGGAGTTGCTCGGCGCTGAGGCCTTCACCGGCCTGAACGAGCCAGCCCTCGTTGCTGGTGTTCTCCAGCAAACGACGAACCAAGTACGCCATGCCCGGCAGCATCTCGCCAACGGGTGTATAAATTCGAAGTCTGTAGCCTCGTGCGCTGACCGCATCCATTAAGCCCTCAGCCATTCCGTAGAGCATCTGAAACTCAACATCGTGTGCTGGAATATGACGCGCTTCAGCCTCGGCCATCGCCACGGCAATGGAGCGGGCGTTGTGACTGGCGATCGCGGGCCGGAGCCACTCAATATGATCGAGCAAATAGCGTGTCAGCCGTTCATAGTTCGCGTCGGTGTCGGCTTTGTTGAGGTAGACCGGAACCGACCAACCCTCTTGTTGGGCTTGGATC
>JBDQPD010000015.1:0-43885 GCA_040260805.1 Myxococcota bacterium
AACTCATGGCTCCAAGCCATCGGTTTGCTCGGGGCTGTGGCTGTCGCCACCGGAGCGTTTGGAGCCCACAGCTTACGAGACCAGGTCAGCCCAGAGCGGCTCGCTACCTGGCACACGGGGTCACGCTACTTGATGTGGCATGTCCTGGGCATGCTTGCGATCGTCCTAAGCCAGAAGGACTTAAACCCGTGGCGCTGGGTGCTTAGGTCCTGGTTGACGGGCTCATTGATCTTTAGCGGCAGCCTCTTCGCCTTGGTGATCCTAAACAAAGGCTGGCTCGGAGCGATCACGCCAGCTGGCGGGATCTTATTGATCTGCGGCTGGGTGATCATCTTTCGCACCGCCTTGCTCAATAAGTTCGACGACCAATAATCTAGCCGCTGCGCGGGTGAGCAGAGTCGACGATGCTCTTGAGCCGCGCACGGTGCACGTGAGTGTAGATCTCTGTGGTGCTCAAATCAGAATGCCCGAGCATCGCTTGGACCGCGCGAAGGTCAGCGCCGTGATCAAGTAAATGGGTTGCGAAGCTGTGCCGCAGCTTGTGGGGCGATATCGGGCGATTAATCCCGACTGCGCGGGCATAATCACTGATCAGCTGCCAGACCCGCTGGCGCGTCAGATGACCCTTCGCTCTGCCCGGAAACAGGTATGGATTGTCGATCTGAGCCGAAAGCTCAGCCCGAGCATGGTCCATGTACGCCCGCACGGCATCGCACGCGCTCCGTCCCACGGGGATCAGGCGTTCCTTATCCCCTTTTCCGCGCGCTAAAATCAGTCCTCGGTTTAAATCGATGTCCGACGGCTGCGTCCCGACCAACTCGCTGACCCGTAAACCGGTGGCATAGAGCAGCTCAAGCATAGCGACATCGCGTAGGCCACGCGCCGTGGTGGCGTCCGGTGCACCGAGCAAATCCCCTACCTCTTCCTCGCTCAAAAGACTCGGTAAGCTCTTAGCAATCTTTGGGTTCGTCAGTCGCTCGGTCGGGTCATTATCGAGCACCTCCTCCTCGAGCAAATAACGAAAGAAGCCCCGCCATCCCGACAGCATTCGTGCCCGAGAGCGAGGCGAATCACCGGCTTGAGCACGCTGAGCCAAAAGATCATTGAGAAAAGACTCACCGACCGCCTCGGGGTGCTTGAGACGCGCATGCACTGCGGCGGTCATGAGTTTGGACAGGTCACGTGCATAAGCCGAGACGCTGTGCTCGCTCAGATTGCGTTCAAGCCGAAGATAATCGAGATAATCGTCGACCCAAACCTCAAGCTCCGTCGCCGAACTCACTGACGCTCCTGCGCCATCTTTTTTGCAAAGGCGTCGATGCCATCGGCGAGAAACTTAGCCGTCGCAAGGCGACGCTTTTCCTTCTTCATGCGCTTAACGTCATCCTTGTCCGTCACGAACCCAGCCTCGATCAGCACCGCCGGCATGCGAGCTCCAAGCAACACAGCAAAGAGCGCCGAGCGCACCTCTTGTTTGCGGTTCGTTCGAAATCCATTCACCGCGTCGGTCAACTCACTTGCGAGCAATCGAGAATCGACGGCGTTTCCCTTCATCGCTAGATCGGCGAGGATGAACCGCAGCGCATCGACTTCCTCGACGCTTTGCCTGTTTTCTCGAGCCGCTAAGCGCCGCGCATAGCGATCGGCGCCGACATCCAGATAATACACTTCAAAGCCATAAGCTCTGCGCTTCGCTGCGTTGAGATGAATACTAATAAATAAATCTGCTCGGTGTCGGTTCGCATATTCAGTCCGCTGACGCAGCGTGCGACCTTGCGACCGTCCCCGGGTCATTAAGACCTGATAACCTCGGGTCCGCAGCACCTCTGCAACGGATACAGTCAGATCATAAGCTAGATCCGCTTCATGCACGCCGCCAAGACCGACCGCACCGGGATCATCGCCGCCATGTCCCGGATCCAGAACAATCCTTTTCACGCGCCGTAGCGAGGCGGTCATCTTCCCGCCTGACGCCGTGACGGGGCCAAGCTCGACCGGCGCCGGCGTCACGTTAGTGACCTTAGGCTTCTTGGAAGCGGGCGCGCTCGCTGCTGTCTTGGGCTGAGCGCTCGGGCACTTCTTGACCCTGTAATTCCAACGCTTGAGGAGCTTCTTTGAGCGCTTGCGCATATCGGCTTTAGGGAACTCGCAGAGCACTTGATTAAGCGTTTTCGCCGCTCGTTTTTTTGCACCACGCATCCATCGAAGACGCGCAATTAGCACCAGCGCATCGTCAGCGAGACGATGTGAAGCACCCAACTTCGCTACAGGCTTTAGTGCCTCTACGGCTTGGGCTGCGAGATTTTTGTTGCGCGTACGAAGGGCTTCAGCGCCCTGCACGCTTCCCCACACGAACTGCGCCTTCTGCGCCTGAGCGCCCTTGCCCGAAGCGGTATTTTTCAGACGCTTGAGGTGCGACTTGAGCGCTGCACAGGACGACTTACCTTTGCACCTCGCTTGAGCGGCAAAAGCCGGATCACGAGCCTGCGACGTCGATGAAGCGAGCACCAAACTTACACATAGAGTGACTTCAACCAGACGTCCCATAGGCTCACTAGACGCCTACTTCTCTTCGTGAACGATACCAGAGTCTGCGTCACGCCCTTGGTTCCACTTAAGCCACTCACCATCGTTACCAGCGAGCGCAGACTTCATGTCGATCGATTTGACGGCACTTTTCTTACCATCGGCGCCGATGAAGATGGTTTGGTTTTTGCTCACCATTTGCTCCCACTGACTCTTCGAGATCTCTCGAAGCCCCAGCGAAACCTCTTTGCGCGCACCAAAAGCGATCGGCGCTTTGTTCGTGCGGCGATGGGCAGCCTTCTTCTTAGTCTTTTGACGAGCCTTGAGCGCTTGGACCCAAGGGCTGTTATCGACCGCGACCGCTCCGTTAAAGACCGACACTTGCGTACCGCCGTTCCGGGTTCGGTTCAGACTGAAAATCGTACCACGTACACCCGCCACCGCGTTGTCGCTGCGAAGGTCAAAGGCGCTCTTACCGCCAACGAATTTGTTGACGTTCGCCCATGCGCGTCCAGCCTTGACCACACCCGAAACCTTCTTCGAGCCGCCGCGATCAGAGAAGAACGCTTCGTGGAGTTCGAGGGTGGTTTTGGCACCGAGCCGCACGATGCTTCGGTCGGTGAACTTGAGCTCGACACGGCTACCATCGCCCGTCTTGATCACGTCGCCCCGGTAGAACTTCCGGTTACGTTTCAGTTTTTTCCAAGGGCCCTTTTCAGACGACGCACGCAGTACATCACCTCGATAAAAGGTCACTTTGCCTGCAACCGATGACTTGGCTGCATCCGCTTCGTCCCATGACATGCCCTGACCGACCGCTAAGCCGGTGATGGCAACTATGGCAATGGCAAGTCCTACCCGCATCGCTTCCCCCTTTAGACCAGTTTACCGGCCGAGGCTCGCGTTGATGGTCTCGCCATCGACGCCGGTGATCTCAATCTTCTTGCGCTTACCCACTTTGAGTCCATCAAGGCTGTTGGCGAAGTTCTCCACCCCAGCTTTGACGTTCACATCAAAGACCGCCACGCCACGCTTGAGCGAACGGCGATTGACCGAAGCCACACCTCGCATCTCAGACATCGCTGACTTGAGCTGTTTGGCGCTACGGAACTTCAAACCTTTGACGGTCAGCACGATGCGCGTGGCGCCGCTGGTATCCTTTTGCCATTTTTTGACGATTTGCTTGATCAGGTCGGCTGCAGTCGCCTCGCCCACCTTCTTCAAGAGAATCGGCCCCACCGCGTCATGATAAGCTGCTGGAGCCTTCTTGGGGTGGTTGACGCTACTCATGGCGATGATTTCACCGGTCTGAACGTTGACCGCGCGCACATTCGCCGAAGCACGAGCCACCTTGCTCTTGAGCACCGACAGGTTGCTCACCTGCACCGCAGCGCGGCCGTAGATAACGACCTCAGCCCCCGAAAGCGAGCCGATCTTCTTCGCCACGCCGTCCGGTACATCGCCTTTACGGTAGATCTGGCTGATCGAGAGCTTACCACTCAGCACGTCGGGATCGACGATCAAGAAGCCAGCGTTCCGAAGGCTTGCGATCAAGCCGCTCTCCGCCGATTGCATGTTCAGCGTACCGGACTGACCGGTGGTCATGGCGGTGCTGCCCAGAACGACTTCCGGAACCACCACAAAGACCCGTGGCATGCCCTTACGCTTGAGCAAGGCGCTGATGGCATCCACATCGCCGCTCAAGTTGCCGGTAGCAACCAGCGCTTTGATCACCACCTTGTAGATACCGTTATCAGGACCCGAGGAGGTGATCGTGTAGTTCTTAATGTATCCAGCCGACTTGGCGAGGATGCGATCAGAGATGATCTGATAGTTTTCCATCACCGTTTCTGCTGAGATCATGGTCCCCACTGCGGACTCGACAGCTTTACGCTGCGCGTCCTCAAGGGCACGGTCACGAGCGGCAGGCTCGTCACCATTCTTGATCATCGCTTGGCCCTCGGCCTCGACGTTGGCGGTTGCTGCGGCGAACGCTGGGGTTGCCAGCAAGAGCCCCATGCTCAGACCTAGAAGTTGCGTCATCTTGAAGCGCATCGTCTTCTCCTTAGTCGATCACGACGATGACCCGCGCATCGCGCAGGAACGTGTAGTTGATATCCGATTTACCAAAGTGTGCTGCATCCTTGGATGACAGCACCAATCCCGAGTTCTTGTCGCCGGCGCGAACAGCCTTGACGACCAGCGGTGCGCCTTTGACGCCCTCGGCGCCCTGCGCATCCTTCATCGATTTGACGAACGAAGCGTTGGTGCCGGTCTCTTGCATGACCTTGGCATCCACGTGACCGACGCTGTAGAGGACCGAACCCTTCTCGTCTTTGAGATCAACGAAAGCGCTCGGACGCAGCTTGGTGCCCCGGGCATCGACGATCAAGCCGGTGTAGGGAGCCTTGCCCGATTGGTTCACAGCGACCGTACCCGGCTTGGGCGCGATGTGCGAGGTGACCGCCTTGAGCGGCACCTCGACCTCGACCTGAACCGAGGCGTCGCTAAAGTAACGAGTGTTGACCACCCGCCAGTTGCGAATGGCGCCTTGCACCTTGCTACGAACCATCGGGTTCTGAAACGCCAACTCGTCGGCGGTGCTTTCACCCTGGACGCGGACGCCTTTGGCGACCTCGAGGATGTTTCTGAAAGCATCCATCTGCGCAGCTCGCTCAGCCATCAAGCGCGCTCGAGCGATCGCTCCAGCTCCCTTGCCAACCTCACTCGGAGGGGCGCCGTTGCCAAAGACACGGATCACACATCGACCGTAATCGATCTCACCGTTGCCGACTTTCTCGACAGTCTTTGAGTTAGTTTTTGCGGCGCAAGCTGACTCTGCCCGAGCTGTTGACCAGCCGGGAGCGAGAACCAGTGCTCCGAGAACAAAAGATAAGGACAGTGGTCGCATCACAAAACTCCTAGATCGCCCGCGCTCACATGGACGCGGCTGACTTGGTTCTTATTCAAAAGATTCGCGCATTTTTTCGCAAGGGGCGAAATAGCCCTAAAGTTTGGGGCGTTTTCAACAGCTACTCCCATTCGATCGTACCCGGCGGTTTGCTGGTCACATCAAAGAGCACTCGGTTCACACCGCGAACCTCGTTAATAATCCGATTCGCTGTCCGGCCCAAGAGGTCGTAAGGCAGCGGAACCCAATCTGCGGTCATGCCGTCGGTGCTGGTCACCGCTCGCAGAGAAACCACCTCTTCAAAGGTTCGCTCATCACCCATCACCCCTACCGACCGAACCGGCAATAAGACCACCAACGCTTGCCAGCATTTGCTGTACCAACCGCTGCGGTGCAGCTCGTCCATGAAGATATGATCCGCTGCACGCAACGTGGCTAAACGCTCCGGCGAGCATTCGCCAGGGCATCGCACCGCCAAACCAGGACCTGGGAAGGGATGCCGCATGATCACTTCGTCGGGTAAGCCGAGCTCTCGCCCGAGCGCACGGACCTCGTCTTTAAAGAGTTCGCGCAGGGGCTCGACTAAACCTAAGCCCATCCGTTCGGGTAAGCCGCCGACGTTGTGATGGCTCTTGATGGTCACGCTCGGACCGCCGGTCGGCGACACCGACTCGATCACGTCGGGATACAAGGTGCCTTGAGCCAACCACTTGGCGTCGCTGCGTTTCGCTGCCTCTGACTCGAAGACCTCGATAAACACTCGGCCGATAATCTTTCGCTTGGTCTCGGGGTCGGTGACGCCTGCGAGTTCGCCGAGGAACCGCTCACGCGCATCGACCACGACAAGGTTTGCGTTAAAGTTACGCCCAAAGATCTCTTCGACCGTTTCGCGCTCATTGTGACGCAGCAACCCATTGTCCACAAAGATGCACGTGAGCTGCGAGCCGATCGCTCGCTGCAACAGGGCTGCAACGACCGACGAGTCGACGCCACCGGATAGACCGCAAAGCACATGATCCTGACCCACCTGAGCTTGAATATCTCGGGCCTTTTCATCGAGAAAGTCGGCCATGTTCCAACCGCTACTCAAACCACAAATATCAAACAAAAAGCGGCTCAGCATCGCTTTACCCTGAGGCGTATGATGCACCTCAGGATGAAACTGCACACCGTAGATCTTGCGGACCTCGTCAGCGATTGCGGCAAAGGGCGTCGAGTCGGTATCGGCTTGCGCAACGAATCCTTCGGGGATCGATTCCACGACATCCCCGTGGCTCATCCACACGCCGAAGTGGTCGTCTAATCCTGCGACGATGCCCGCATCTTCGAGCTTGCGAACTTGAGCGGCTCCATACTCTCGATGATCCGACTTCCGGACCTTCCCTCCGAGCAGATGACAGGTCAGCTGAAGCCCGTAGCAGATACCAAGAACAGGAACGTCTTGTTCATAGATCCAGGTGCCGATGCTCGGCGCCCCCTCATCGGTCACCGAATTGGGCCCACCACTCAAGATGATCGCGCCCGCGCCGAAGGCCTCGATGTCAGCTCTAGAGCTTCGAAAGGGGCGAATCTCAGCGTAGATGCCAAGCTCTCGAACGCGCCGCGCAATGAGCTGCGTGTACTGAGAGCCGAAGTCGAGGATCAAGACGCGATCCCCGGCGAGTTGGTCGAGGCTGGCAGACAACGTCTACTCCAGGCGGTAGTTGGGGGCTTCCTTGGTGATGATCACGTCGTGCACGTGACTCTCACGCAATCCGGAGGCCGAGATGCGAACAAATTCATGACAATCATGCAGCTTGGCGATCGTTTCGGCGCCATTATAGCCCATCCCGGAGCGTAAGCCGCCGACCAGCTGGTGCAGCGTATCGGCGAGCGGACCTTTGACCGGGACCTTACCCTCGATCCCCTCGGGGACCATCTTGGCAGGCGCAAACACGTCTTGGCTGTAGCGATCTGCGCTCCCTTGCGCCATCGCACCCAAAGAACCCATTCCGCGGTACGCCTTGTAGGCGCGCCCTTGGTACAAAACCTTCTCGCCCGGGCTCTCGTCGGTACCCGCCAGCATGCCGCCAAGCATGACGCAGTCGGCGCCGGCGGCGATGGCCTTTACCAAATCGCCGCTAAACTTGATCCCGCCATCAGCGATCAGGGGAACGCCCGCCGCACGAGTGACTTCGGCGACATCCATGATCGCCGTAATCTGAGGAACGCCGACGCCGGCGACCATGCGGGTCGTACAAATCGACCCCGGGCCGATGCCCACTTTGACCGCATCAGCGCCTGCCGCAATCAAGTCACGAGCAGCCTGAGCCGTTGCGATATTACCGGCGATGAACTCAACATCAGGGTGCGACTCTTTGTAGCGCGAGACCGCTTGCCCGACGGAGGCGCTGTGCCCATGGGCAGTATCCACGACCAGCACATCGACGCCAGCTTCAGCGAGCAACGCGACGCGGACGTCATCATTGACCCCTACTGCGCCGCCAACCAACAAGCTGCCACGACCATCGCGAGCAGCACCCGGGAGCGTCTCTCGCTTGAGAATATCCGTCAGTGTAATCAACCCAACGAGGCGATTCTCGTCGTCGGTGACCAAAAGCTTTTCGATCCGATGTCGATGCAAAAGCGACCGACACTCTTCCTCGCTGACGTGCTCGCGCACGGTCACCAGTTTGGTCGTCATCAGCGAGCTGACCGGCTCGGACATATCATCAACGAAGCGAATATCGCGGCGCGTCAGCAACCCGACCAAGGCACCCTGCTCGACCACAGGAACTCCAGAAATGCCTCGGCTCTGCATCAACTCGACGACCTCACCAAGTCGCTGTTTCGGTGAACAGGTGAAGGGATCAATCACCATCCCCGATTCGTACTTCTTGACCTGGCGCACCTCGGCGGCTTGACGCTGCGGGTGCATGTTCTTGTGAATGATACCCAGCCCGCCCTGCTGCGACATGGCGATCGCCATCGACGCTTCGGTGACGGTGTCCATGGCGGCCGAGACGATCGGAACGCTCAGGCCGAGTTTTCGGGTGACGCGTGTATTGAGTTGCACATCGGCCGGATGCACCGTCGATGCCTGCGGCACCAGCAACACATCATCAAAGGTGAGTGCCAGTCGTGGGCCGGCTTGACTCATCTTAGTTCCCCTTGGCTTTGCAGGTTTTGACTAACTCGGAAGCGAACGGCCCCTCGCCGAATGGCGTTTTGGTAGCCCGCCAATCGGCGATCGCTTTGGAGCAGACGGGATAAGGAGCGAGTCGATCGGGGCCTTGTCGCCCTGTTGCCGCGGTGACCAAGCCCCAGGCTGCTCGCTGTTGGGCGTCGGTGACTGGCGATTTCGCTAAGCCGGCAGCGGCTCGCAAACGGACCAACGCGACCGCATGAGCGACGATCGTGCCGTCCCCGCGCTCGCCGCCAAAGACCAATTCAAAGCGCTCTCCAAACTGAATGGACAGCACCTCACGTCGAGTCCACAGGGGCGCTAACGTCACGGCAACGGATTCAAGCTCAGCGGTCGCATCATCTGCCGTTGCGGTCCCATCATCGGAGTCGGCTTCGTCATCCCCACCAAACAAATCGCCCATGTCGTCATCGGACGCCTTTTTAGCTTTAGGAGCGGCAGCAGCTTTCGCTTTGAGCATCAACACTAAGGGCTGCGTTCGTTTATCAATCTTGCTCAGGAGCGTTTGCTGTCCGTCGATAAGCGGCTCTTTGTAGCGGCTCATCAGGACCCGGACACGGGCTCCTTTCCAGGTGCTGCGCAACAAGTCATCCAAGCCTTTGAGCTTCGCCAATGACTTCGGCAGCGTCTTTTGGAACTTGAACTCCGGCGCACGCGACATGTGCAGGCAAGCCTCAATGTAGTCCTTGAGTGAGCCCGGGTGCTCCGTCACGAAACGTTTGGCTCGGTTCAAAACGGCTTTCGGCAGATAGCGCTCGCGATACGCCGAGAGCTTACCGATTAAGTCTTTGCGAACCCCTTTATACAGCGGCGACTTAAGCGGCTCGGGGCCGTACTCTGCGGCTTCAGACCAACCCATCCCGTTCATTAACAGCATGAGGGTGAAGAGTCGCTCGTCGGCGCGGATTTCTACCGATTCATCGCTGAACAATGAGTCGACAGGCGCGCCAAGCGCAGTGGCCGAACTGAGGCTAAGCATCACAACGGCTAGGAGGGTTTTCGTACCCATAGGCACCTCCGATGGCGGCGTTTGGCATAGTTGCACACGGCCGGCAATCATAACCGCCGACGTTGGACGCCTACCTTGGATTCAAAAGAAGCGGAACCAGAGCGCAGGTCTTAGCGGCGCTTGGGATCAAATCGACAGAACTGGTTTTGACACAAGAGCAGAAGCCGAGCGCTACCCAAGGGCGCCTCTAAGCTCTCAGGGAGGCGGTCTTTTTTGTCGATCTCGATCAAAATCTTGTTGTTCACCTGACGTAGATTGAAGCGCGCAGGAGTGACCACAGGGCGGCTGATGCCGCAGGGGCGAGTCTCGCCCTTCTCATGGACGTGGCAATCACCTTTGCCGTCAATTCCTACCCAGCTGAGCTGCTCATCGTGTACAAATCCGACGGCCACCCACCGTTCAGCCCCACCGAGTTGGGTTTGGCGCAGCGCATTGTCCCCTTCGGTTTCCCATTCGACACGCCGCTCAATCTCAATCGCGCCAATGCCCAAGTCCTCACCAAAGGCGAGCGCAGGCTGCGTCTGAGCAACGGTGGCTGTTCCTGCTGCGCCCGGATGGTCGAGGTAGCGCTCCGAACGCCGCCAGAGGCCACCTTTAGCCTCCGGAAAGCCTTCCAACACGGTGTGCGGCGAGATGCTGCGCTGACTCGCTCCATCGAGCAGCCAGACCGCACCTGGCTCGACCTCGGGTTCACTGCTGCCAAAGATCCACGCCCCGACCAGCAGCCCCAGAATTAAGGGCACACCCACCAACGCCCAGATCGGATAGCGAGCAGAAACCGGAAACGCTTGAGGAGGCGGACGCAATACCGGAGCGATCTTGGGTGGCTCCTCAGCCTTGAGTGGTTCCTCAACCTCAAGCGCCGTGGCCTCACCCGAATCAACAACCGCCGCTGCGGGGGACTTCATCTCAGCGACACAACGATCGAAAGCCTCCAGTAAATCCGAGGCGTTCACGTAGCGATCTTCGGGTTTGGTTTGCAGGCATCGGGCGATGACCTCGTCAATACTTGAGGGCAGCTTGGAGCAAAGCTTCGAAGCGGGCGTGAAGACACCATCGGGCAGGGATCCCACCAAAAGCTCATACAAAATACGACCCAGCGAGTAGACGTCGCCGGACTCGACCACCCGCTTAGCGTCTTTGCCCTGCTCCGGGGGCATGTACGCGACCGTCCCCATCGTCATTCGAGTCCGAGTATCCCAAACGGCATCGCTCGCATCGCGCTCGACGAAATAGGCTAAGCCAAAGTCAGCGACCTTGAGGATGCCTGACTCCCGATCGAGCATGATGTTTTCAGGCTTGAGGTCTCGATGAACGACGCCTTGTTCATGCGCTGCGGACACCCCGGCACAGATCTGGCGAAAGTAAGCCAGGGCCTTGTCGGTATTTTCACGAAGCGGCGGATCCTCGGTCTCATTCAAGCGCCGCAGATGCGGACCGTCGACAAACTCCATGGCGATGACATGGACCTCAGTTCCAACCCCTTCGCCATCATAGGAGGTGCCGGTCAGGATATCGTAAACCCGAACCACGTTACGGTGGGTGATGCGGGCTCCAGTCGCTGCTTCACGGCGAAAGCGCTCGATGAAGCCTTTCTTGTCGGCGTGCTCTTGCGCAAGAACCTTGAGGGCGACCTTGCGACGCAGCTTGCTCTGATAAGCCTGATAGACCTGACCCATCGCTCCTTGGCCGACCTCTTTAAGCTTCTCATAACCCTCGACTTGGACTCTGGGCTTTTGATGCTCAAAGCGATTTTTAGTCTGGGGAACGGGCGCTTCGCCGTGCTGCTGAGGTTGAATCTGAAACTCGGTACGACAGTACGGACACCGAACGCGCGAACCCAAGGAGAACTGACTCACATCGACCCGACGCAAACAGCTCGGGCAACTGCGCGACTTGATCATCCGTTCTCCACTTCGTTGAGTAAGACGCGCAAGCGCCTTGCTGCCGTCCCGTACCCTCGATCGACTGCGGTTTCTAGTGCGTCTAGCCAGACCGTGCGAGCGGCAGCCTCGTCATCAGCCTCCGATAAGGCCTGGCCATAAAACTCGCGCACGATCAGAGCTTCGTCCGTCGCTTTCACGCGATCCATCTCGGCGAGCAAGGGACCAAAGGCGTCGAGATCACCGATCAGCCTAGCGACTAGAGCTTCGCAGAGCATTTGCTCGCGCCACAAGAAACTCCGTTTGGCGAGTTCGACGCCCACCTCAGCGTCGGCGAGCGCCTCATCTCGGCGACCCAATTCCATGAGACATCGGCCGCGATGGAATCGAACCTCCGGCTCGGCGAAGGCGTTCCCACTCTCGGCGACCAGCTGCAGCATGCGCTGCAGCCGAGACGCCAGCGCCGGGGTCGCACCACGCTCCAGCGCAATCCACTCTAAGTTCGCTCGGGCGATGACTTCGGCTCGAGACACGTTTAGGCGCTGGGCCATATCCTGAGCTTCTAATGCGGCCTGCTCGGCACCTTCGAGATCCCCTGCCCGGACTCGTGCGCTGGTGACGTTCACCAAAGCGACCATCAAGTTGAGATCATCACCGACCTCACGGGCCGCTTGAATTGCGTCACTAAAGAACTGTTGAGCCCCACGAATATTACCGACCCGCTCTTCGCTCAATGCCACCAGCTGAAGCGCTTTGGCGCGACCGCGCTCAACCTCCATCTCATCCATCCGTCGCACGGTATCATGAGCGGTCTCACGCGCCAGCGCAGGGTCACCAAAACGCTGAAGAATATGAGCGCGCCCTTGTTGCACCCTCGCCGCCAGCGGCGCGCCGATACGCTCTAAGCGCCGACCCAACAGTTCCGAACGCTTGAGGGCTTCTTCGCCCTCTCCACGATCTCCCAAGATGTCCATATAACGCATCTGAAGTTCGCTATCTTGCTCGAGCGTCAACCCATCACGCTTCAGGGCATCCACGACCACCCGCTCAGCGTCATCTGACCTGCCTAAGTTACGCAGAACAACGGTATAACCAGAGGCCGCTTCCACCGGATAAGGCTCACCGCTTCTTTTGTAGACCTCGATCCAGCCCTCATAGGCTGAGAGCGCTGCGTTTGCGTCCCCGAGTTCGCTAAATCGAAGCGCCTGGTCCGGGAGGAACTCGAGCGTGAGATCATCTTGGTGACCGCGCACCGAATGGAACAACAACTCGTCAACGTCGAGTTTATCAGCGAGGGCTGCTGCCACCGCCAGATGACGGTGCCCTGCCTGGTACTGATCAACGCTTAAGCGCATCCGAGCGAATCGAGCCAGCTCACCGTAGGCGACGTGATAAAATCCGCGCTGCCGGTTGTCTTCGATAAAGAGACTGTGACGGACGAGGTGGTCGAGCGCATCGAGCTGCTCGCCCTCAGGGAAGACGTAGCCCACCGCTTCGAGCAATGGCCCTAGATGCGACAACCTAAAGCCGCTGCGATAAATCGCCGCGACCCCCAGAATCTGACCCGCTTCCACCGACAAACTGTCGAACAGCTGCTCGACCAAGGCATCCAAGGGGCCGCCGGTGGTCTCGGCAGCAAAGAGCGCATCGACGTCAACATCTGAGCGCAGCTCCCAGGGGGCGAGCCCCCGCCTCTCGATCGCATTGCGTTCGGCGAGCGTACGCAACGCCTCGATGCACACCATCGGCACACCTTGGCTGCAGCGACGCAGGAAATCGAGCAGTTCGTTACCTGGAGCGCTACCCAAACACGAAGCGACCAAACTGCGTAGGTCGTCGTTAGCGAGCGGGCTAAGGGTTACACGCTGGATGGACTGCTGCTCGACGAGCAGCTCGGATCGATCGCCTTCACGCCATGCGCCCACCACCGACAGACTCCCAGCGCTGAGTTCATCCGATTCACCAGCAGAGGCCCGGGCGAGCTGATCACAGAGGTGATTCAATGCATCGAGGGAGAGCAGATCTGATTTTTCGAGATGATCACAAATCAACATCAGCGGCTCTTGCCGACTTAACCGATAAATCACCCGCCACAGGACCTGCTTTGCCCGCCGCCGCTCCTCGCTGGGTGCCAAGGCTTGAGCTTGCGTGATCTCGAGGGCGTCGAGCTCCGTCAGCCTCGGCGCAATGCGCGCCAGCACCGAGGCGTCGTCACGCAGCAACCGCCGCCCAAGTAAGGGCTGGTCTCGAGCGATCTCCAAGATCAGCTCCAGCAACGGGTTGAAGTAGCTGTAAGGCGCCTCGAGCGGCTCGGGCGCGCTCAACCGAATAATCCGAAACCCTTGACCTCGTGCCCGGTCCCACAGCTCTTCAAGCAGACGCGTCTTGCCTACCCCAGCCGGTCCAACCAGAAGGTTCGCAGGGCGAAACTGGCGCTGACTGACCTGATCGATCTGTGAGGCGAGACTCTTGAGTTCGCCCTTACGACCGACGAGGTCCGGCTTGAACAAGGTGATCGAGCGCTTAGACTCATCCTCCTCGCCGAAGCGGTTGAGGACGTCGCGCGCTGAGGGAGGACGCTCACCGCGCGGCTTTCGCAGCAGCCGCATGGCGAGCGAAACCAACTCGGCTGGCGCCCCCGGATTGAGTACCGCGAGATCAGGCGGGGGCTGAAAGACGTGCTGGTAAATTGCCGCTGCGGGCGAATCCGCCTCAAAGGGGCGTCGTCCCGAGAGTAGCTCAAACAGCATCACCCCAAGCGCATAAAGATCGCTGCGTAGATCCACGTCGACTGCCCGGAGCTGCTCTGGGCTCATGTAGGCGAAGGTGCCGACCAACTGGCCGGTATCGACCACCACATGATCCTCGTCGCTGTCGACAGCGATTCCGAAATCCATCAGCAACACTTTGCCCGCTTGCGTCACCATGACGTTCGCCGGCTTGAGGTCACGGTGAATGATGCGCTGATCGTGAATATGGGTCAGCGCGCGCAGAATTTGAATGACGACGTCTTGGACACGCTTGAGCCGCTCAGGCGCGTTGATCAGAGCCTGGTCGCCATCGCTCAGGGGGTCGACCTTCTCAGGCTCAGCGTCCTCACCCCAGACCCCGATGTCGTCAGGCCGATCTTGGATTAAGCTCCATTCTTGAACCTCGGCAGGGACCTCCTGGGTGGCCACATCCGCGCCACCGGCGGCTGCCCCGACGAACACGTCCAAAGGAACGCCCTCGATCAGCTGCATCGTGAAGTAAGGGCGGCCCTTGTATTCGCCCGTCTCATACACCTGAACGACGTTATCGTGAGCTATGCGCTGAAGCGCTCGGAACTCGCGATCAAAGCGTGACTTGCTCTCTTCATCAACGATGTTCATCAACTTGAGCGCGCAGCGTGCTTCATCGTTTCTGCTGACCTCAAACACCACACCCATTCCACCGGAGCCTAAGCGGCGGTGAACCGTCCATTCTCCGATGGATCGAGGGGTCTGCATAAAAAGGTCCTTGGGCTACCCTACGGGTAAAGGGCTTTACGGAGCCCCGGTCAACCCTGCGAATGGGCTTAGCTTGTGGATCGCGTGCCTTATCGCTTGAAAGCTGGCGTCTGCGGCTCTAAGGCTCCGCCTCGAATCGGAGCGAAAACCGGCGTGTACAACTTCCTTATCGCATTGGGTGCATCGACCGTCATCGGCGTCATTGCCGGGATCGGGCTGGGCGGATGGAGTTACGGTGTGATCCCGGCTCTGCTCGTTTTACTTGGCGGCTACTTCTTTCTGCTTCGGCGCTCGATCAAACAGGTCGAAGCCATCAGTGGCCGCGTCGGGCAGATCATGACCGTCGCTGAGCGGCAGAGTCGAAGTCAGGCTCGTAACCCTCGCGCTGCCAAACAGATCATCAGCCGATCGATCGATCGATCGATCACTGAGCTGCGCAAAGGCTACCTGATCGGGCAGTGGCAGTGGGGTATTCGCTCACAACTCGATGCTCAAATCGGCAACCTGTTGTTTATGGCGGAGCGCTTTACCGAAGCAAAACCCTACCTAAAGACCGGCTTCGCCCGTCAGTGGACGACCCGCGCGATGCTGGGAGCTTTGTTGTTCAAAGAGGGCAACTTCCCCGGCATGCGCGAAGCCTTTGACGAGTGCATTCGCTACAATAAGAAGAAGAACGGTCTGCTCTACGCAGCGTACGCTTGGTGCTTACTCAACGCCAAAGACGGTCGTAAGGCAGAGGATCGGCGCTCCGAAGCGCTCGAAGTACTCACTCGGGGCAATACCGCAATGGACAGCAAAGACGACCAACTGGTTCGTAATCTCGATGCGGTCCGTAACGGAAAAAAGATGAACATGACCGGCTATGGTCAGCAGTGGTATATGTTCCGGCTCGAAGCGATGCGAACGCCCAAGCAGCAGGTCCGAGGACGCTAGACTTTAGGTTTCAAGGCGGCGGCAACCTTGGCTGACTTGAGCACGCCAAGCTGCAGGCGCAAGGCTCTGCCCAGCAAAATCCCAAGCTCGTGATCGCTGCTTCCGCCGGTGGGAACAACCGTCTCGCTTAAACGTCGTAAGCGATCGAGCAGTGCTCGCGGATAATGCCGCCCCCTCGACGTGCAACTGCGGCAGTTGAGTCCCTGTCCTTTGGGGTCCAAAGCCGCTCCATCGATCAACTGCGCGCCGCAGCGGCTGCAGTGATCTGGATCAGGCTCGACGCCGAGATGTCGAAGCGTTTGCAGCTCCATCCAGCGGCTGGTCTGCCCATCCATCAGCGCATTGAGCGACAGCTCAAGCGCTCGAGCGAGCGACGGAGCGACCACACCATCTCGCGTCGAAGCGCTGACCAACTCGAGCAGATAGGCAGCACGCGCCAGACCTACTGGGTCGCTCATCGAGACGCTCCGGTCGGTCACTAAATCAACCTGCGTAAGCGTCTGTAAATCACCGCGCTTTCGCCCACTAAACCGCAGATCGACGGTGTTGCCTGGAACCAAGAGTGAGTGCCAGCTTTTAGCCTTACTTCGCGGGCGCCGTGCGTAAACGCTTAGCCGCCCTAGTTCTGCGCTGAGTACCGGCAGAATTAAATCATGATCACCGTAAGGCACCCGACCGAGCACGATCGCTCGAATCGCCTCATCCACGTTATTTCCGACCGCCAAAACCTGCAGAGGGTTTGGGACGCTTTGCAGGCGGGCAACGAGGCCCTGTATCGCCAACCGTTCGCGGCACGCGCCTCGAGCATTCTTTAGCAAGTTTGAAGGCGCATTCAGCGTCTTCGCGTTGCTCACATCGGGCGACCGCACGTCGGTACGCGCCGCGCAGCGCCGAGGGATCAATTCGCTTAGCGATCTCTTCGGGGCGGACGCAGCGCTTCATAAAGGGCGGATCGTAAGCAGCCATCATGTTGGAGTCGCCGGCTTCCATCCCCACCTTCAATAACGAGATGTAGGCACCGCATAAATTGGGGACACGCCGGACCAAATTCTTGAGCCGTCGGACCCCCGCATCGACCTTACCTTGCAGGATCAGTGTCTGCGCCAAGTTTTGTTCGGCGAACTGCGGTGTAGGGTACAAGATATTGCTCAGAGCCTCTTCGAACTCTTTGATCGCTTCGTCGTATCGCCCCTGATCATTGAGGGCTAAACCCAGTAAATTATGGGCTCCACTGTAGGGTTCTTGGGAGACAGAGATCGCTTTTCGAAGCGCCTTTTCAGCCTCGGCTGGCTTCTTGAATCCATACAAATACACGTACGCTAGATGGTAATGGCTGCGGGCATTTTGAGGATCTAAATCCACGGCTTTGCGCAGTTCAACCAGGGCTTGTCGATACTGTTGTTTGCCGATCAGCGCAGCGCCGAGATCTTGCTTGATCTCCGCCATACGTTTGCGCTTAGCGTGACCGCCGCAAGCGGCCAGCGAGAGCGCTAAAGTCAGCGCCATCAAGCGCGTCGTCACTTGGTGATCTCAAGTGAAAAGATCTTCATCCCGTTGCGCGGTAGATCAATCTTCTCGGAGACGAGTGAGTCCGTCAGCTCAATGCGGCTGTCGCGAATGCCGCCCAAGCCAATCACCACTTCCATCGCACCTTCACCGGCTTTACGGCTGAGTTTGACCTCAACCTTATTGAGTCCGGGCTTAAGGTGCTCCAGCAGATCATGCACCGACTGCATCGGGTCCATCTCATCGGCGACTTGCTTACCGTTGACCGTGACCTCGACGGCGATCTGGGTCTTGCCGTGCGCCTGGCTCTGAAAGATCACCATGGCACCCTCACCCGGCGCAAGCCGAGCAGGTTTCAGCCGAACCGTCTCTGCGGCTGGAGCGACTTCATAGTCGGGCGCATCAATATAAACCCGACCCTGATCGTCAATGCGAACCGTGGCGTTGCTGAACTGCTGCCCACGAACCCCATCGATGGGAACACCGTTGAGAAAAATGCGTCCCTGCGGCGCAGCCATGACCAGCCCGCCGACCATCAGACCAAGGAGTGTCAGATTCACGACTGAATCTCCGCGCTCAAAAGAGCTTTTGTTCGACGCCTCGTGTGTAACAAGGATCGCGCCGTCAAAGCCAGCAACAACACGAAGGCAATCAGCGCGATCCTAAAGGCGACCGCGCCGCCCTTGGTGGCCCACCAAATTGAACTCCTCAACTCCGACAAACCGAACGTCTGAGGCGCCTGCGCTTCGAGCAATGAAAGGGCGGCTTCTGCATCCTGGAGACGTTTGTTCTTTAGAGCTTCTTGTCCACCCCGCAGCAGCTCGACCGGTAACCCCTTAGGCCAGTGATCCCTAGGAACCCCTGACGCGCTGGTCAAAGCTGGCCCGAGCCTGCCTTTACGCGCCGAGGTCAGCGCCTCCCAGCCGTCGATCAGCTGTCGAAGCTCCAAACACTTAGAATCATCGATATCGAGCTCTAGGCAGGACTGAAGTTGGCGGTGTGCTTGTTTCAGTTTGCCCGCGCCGAGCGCCTCTTTACCGCAGCGCACGCGCAGCTTGGACGCGGTCTCGAGCCAGTCGGCTTGGATCAGCGGAATTTGGTTCTGATCGAGTTGCGCGCAGGCGGTTTGATAATCACTCTTTGCCCAGGAGCTTAAAAACTCCGGCTGAGCAGCGAGCACGGTAGGCTCGCTGACCACTGAGAAAAGAATTAAAGACCCAACCCACATAACGATTCATCAGCGTGCGGCTCTCAGAGCAATTACCCGTCGGCGCGCCTGCCACTCCCCTTTAAAGCGATCGACCAGGAGCTCATAAAGCACATCCACGCGTTCTCCCGTATCCGCCGTGCGACTGATACGGAATCCATCCATCCAGATCTGTCCGCGCTGCACCGGCGCAGCGATCGCAAGCCGCGTAAACTCACTTTTGTAGTCGTTTCGGCGACGGACCTCGAGATTACGCGCCAAAAATACAGGCTTGGGGTTGGCCATGCCAAAGGGAGCAATCGAGCGGAGTTGCTCGGCGATTTCTAGGTTGGCTTCCCAAGGCATGAGCTCGGCATCGTATAAGATCCGACGCTGATGGCCGGCGGCGCCGAGCTGTTCTCGCACCGCGAGGTTCAGGTTCGAACGCAGACGACCGAGGTCGGCTTGGTCGTGGAGGGTCAGACCCGCTGCGACCTGATGGCCGCCATAACGCGCGAGATCCTGAGCCCCTGCGTGCATCGCCTCGATCAGGTTGACCCCCTCAGGGGCACGAGCCGAACCTTTACCTTGCATCCCAATCACTACCGCGGGGCGATGGTAACGATCCACCAAGCGGCCTGCCGCTAAACCCACCACCCCGGGATGCCAATCGGCGTCGTAGGCTACAATAAAGTCCGGTAAGCGTTCAGTCCGAGCGACTCGGCGCATCACCTCGTCGACCGTCTTACGCTGAAGATCACGCCGATCTTTGTTCAGCTCGTCCAGCTGCGTAAAGAGTGACGCTGCTTCCTCAGCGTCGCTGGTGACCAAGAGACGAAAAGCGAGGTCCGCGTCCGATAGGCGACCCGCTGCGTTAAGACGCGGGGCAAAATCAAACCCCAAACTTCGTTCGGTCAACACCGGATCCTTAGCCGCCTCTCGAAGCGTCGTCATGCCCAGGTAATCGCTACGCTCAATCTCGATAAGACCGCGTCGAACCATAATCCGGTTGGCGCCAGTCAAGGGCACCATGTCGGCAACTGTACCCAAGGCGACTAAGGCGAGCAGCGCCTCGACGTTGGGCTCAGCACGATCGGCGAAGAACCCCCGCTCACGCAGCACTCGGCGCGTCCAGAGCGCAAGATTCCACGCCACGCCGACCGCAGCGGGCTCGCCGGGTGGATAGTCGTTGTCCTCTCGCTTGGGGTTGATGATCGCCACCGCAGGCGGAATCGAATCAGCCACCGAGTGATGATCACAAACAATCACGGGAAGATTGAGCGCTTTGGCTCGTTCAAGCGCTTCAAAGGCGGTGGCGCCGCAATCGACGGTGATCAAGAGGTCGCAATACGGCGCGAGCTGATCCACCATCGAAGCGGCTAAGCCGTAGCCGTCTTTGAGCCTGTGCGGCAGCCGCACAAGGGGCTCGAGGTCGACCGCTTGGAGAAAGCGAAAAAGGACCGCAGAGGCTGTACAGCCGTCAGCGTCGTAATCACCAAATACGGTCACCCGCTCGCCCGCTTGCACGGCATCAGCCAAGCGCTCGGCAGCCGGTTGCATATCCGGCAACAGATTCGGTGAGGGCAAATGCCCAACCTGTGGATTGAGGAAGTCGACCAACGACTCGGCGGTGCGAGTTGCCACCACCTCGGCCACCACAGGCGCTAAGCCCTGCGCAGTCGCCTCGTGCAAGCGCAAGGCATCGACCTCGCCCCTGCACGCCCAAATCTCATCGACGTCATTCATCGGCACCCTTAGAGCAAAAAAAGAAGCGGGCTGGCTAGCGCCAACCCGCTGCTGGTGACCCCAACGGGGTTCGAACCCGTGTTACCGGCGTGAAAGGCCAGTGTCCTAACCGCTAGACGATGGGGCCAACGGCGGTGACGCCTTTAGAGGGAAAACAAAAGAATCGCCAAACGATTTTCTTTGAATTGCGTCGCGCGCCGGTTGCGCTTGACACACGAGGCACCTTTCCTCGATATGCGCCGGCGTCACTGAGGGTCGTTAGCTCAGGTGGTAGAGCACCGGACTTTTAATCCGATGGTCACAGGTTCGAATCCTGTACGACCTACCAGATCGGTCGCCTCATTCGAGGCGGCCGATTTGCTTTTTTGGGTGGCCTGGCCAGCTAAAGGTTCTGTTGAACTCGATAAGCCGCAAGTGAACGTCGGACGCGATCGTCTTCTTCGATGGTCTCTGGACCATGCTCGGAGTGCTCTTTGCACTGACGTCGCAAGGTCACGCTGCGATCACGCAGACCTAGCCATGCCTTGGTCAGGTCTTGCGTTGACTCCGTGACGCTCTTCTGGGTCAGGGCGCTGCGCGCCGAGCGCACTGCGGCCAACTCCTTACCGCACTCGACGCTCGGAGCTTCTTTCAACAAGCGATCGTAGATCATACCACCGAGTCCTGGAATGACTACGGCAGCGATCAGAACCGTCAGCAGCGCGTACAAGCTGCGCCGAGTCCGCTTGATCCCGAACCGAGCAAAGAACTCGACCATCAGGTACCAGCGATCGTTTGTTCGACGATGTAATCGACCAGCCCGGCCATCCCACCGCGCTCAGCGTAAGCCTGACGCTGGCGGTCGGCGCCGCAACCATGCTTGAGAACATTTCGAATGCCATGCACCTCATGCAGACAACCGAGCCGGCGCGCCGCCGGGTCGACAAAGTCGATCAGCTCCTCAATCAGCTCGATAAACGGCTTTTGCGTGCGCCGCCCCCAATCGATCATGGTTCCATTGATCCCGTAGCGCAGGGCGCGCCATTTGTTCTCTTGAACAAACGAGGTCGGATACCGACGCCATTCCCAATTCTTACGATGCAGCTCGGTCAAACGAGCCACTAAACTCTGAATCAGCGCCGAGATCCAAACCGTCTCGTTCACGGTCATCGGCAGATCGCAAATGCGAAACTCGATGGTCGGATAAGTCACCGAGCAGCGCAGATCCCACCACAAACGGCGGCCGCTATCGATGCACTCTTGCGATACCAAGGTGTCGATAAAGTCCTGATATTCACGCCACGAGCGGAAGCGGCTCGGCACGCCCGTGCGCGGTAGACGCTTGAACAGTTCCGCTCGATGAGAGGCTAAGCCGGTATCACGCCCCTGCCAAAAGGGTGAGGAACAGCTCAAAGCGAGTAAGTGAGGTAAGAAATAGCGAGCCTGGTTCGCCACCGCGACGCGCTCATCCGGATCATCGATGCCGACGTGGACATGCATACCGCAGATTAGGTTGGCCCTTAGCGTATCTTGTAAGCCGTCGGCCAGGGTCTCATAGGGGCCTTGAGTGATGCCCTGATCTTCCCAGCGGCTGAAGGGATGAGTCGAGACGGCGGCGATACGAAGTCCAACCTTCTCGGCTGCATCCGAGGCGCCGCGCCGGTTGGTGGCGATCTCAAGTCGAGCCTGATCAATATGCTCACAAACCCCAGTACCGACCTCGACGACCGAGGTGTGTAGCTCTTCTTTAAGCTCGATGCTGTCGGGATCCATGGCCGCCGCAGCCACCATGTCCATGTACCCAGGAGCTAACGCCCGACTCTCCGGATCGAGGATAAAGAACTCTTCTTCGACACCCATTGTGAAATCAGCCATGGGCTTGATCTCCTTCTAATTTCGACCGGTACGACCGGCAACTATAGTCTGAAAAACGTCAAAGCTCTCGCCAGGGTCAACCCCCCGCGAGAGCCTGTCGACAAATAGCTGATGGGACAAACGACCCATCCGAAGCTACTTGATCTTGGCTTCCTTGAAGAGCACGTGCTTACGCACCACAGGATCGAACTTCTTCTTTTCTAGTTTACCGACGCCCTGTGCACGCTTCTTGTCGGTGGTGTAGAAGTAGCCGGTGCCGGCGGTGGAGACGAGCTTGATGAGTTCACGCATTATGAAACCTCAGTATTCTTTCAAATCGGGTGCGGCGGTTATCAGCGCCCACGGCTTGGTGCAAAGGAAAAACCACTGGTTTGTTGCTGCGCTAAGCTTGCTGATGATCACCTCGACGGCCTGTTCATCTGAGCCTGAGCCCGAGCCAGTCCCTACTCGCCACTACACCTGGCGGGCGATTACGGGCGTGAGCATGGGCGGCGGTGCGTCGGCAATGTTCGGACTTAAATACCCCGAGAAATTTGATTTCATCGGAATTATGGGCGGGCCATTAGTCGACCTGAGCAGCTTCGCACGCATGGTCGAGCGCGGCTGGCTCGGTGGATTTTGTTCTCTTGAGCGCCTCGAAGAGTTGATGGCCGCAGGAAACGACCTTGATAACGTTGACGCCTTTTGTGGTCTGTACACCGAGCAACCCAATGAGGCCGTTTTGGCACAGGCTCCGGTGGCCCCATTGTCCGCCTACCCCGAGGGTGCGGAGCCGATTTACGAGGCGGTCTCAGATTACAACAATTGGTGGCGTGGCCCCGAAGGCGGGCGTGGAGGTAGTTTCAATAGGCAGCGCCTGATGGATAGCTTCCACGACATCCTCAAAGGTTTGGGGAACTCATTTTATCCACCCAACGATGAGCTGCCGTGGGCAGCTCCTGGGATCACCAAGGCGTGGTGGTCGCAGTCGGCTGAGGAGCGCTGCGCCAACCCGATGGTCTTTGAGAACGTCTACAACGTCGAATACAACCCACGCGGCCTCTACCCTGTGATCACCTTTTGTGACGGCCGACATGACGACCCGGACGGCACGCCCGAAGCTGAGCTTGGGCGGATCCTTCCAGACACGCCGCGCACCCAGCCGGTAGGTATCTTGCTCGCCGTTGACCTTAACCGAAACGGGCGACGCGACTACGCCGAGCCAGTGATCGTTAACGGCTACGAGCGCTACAGCGACCTAGGACCGGACGGCTTGGCCAGCGTCGATGAGCCTGGCTACGACGCAGACACCAACCCCGACCCCAACGGTGATGACTTTCACGTGTTTGATAACCCTGCGGGGCTTGAGGGCAATTGGCAGCACGACGACGGCGA
The DNA here is from genome assembly GCA_040260805.1 of Myxococcota bacterium. Classification (GTDB taxonomy): domain Bacteria; phylum Myxococcota; class UBA4151; order UBA4151; family UBA4151; genus CACGMS01. Next base: position 23,601 of record JBDQPD010000015.1, read on the forward strand.
GCCCTTTGACGACTACGGGCTTGATGGCGTTGCGGGCACCAGCGACTTCGGTGAAGGCAACGACACCTACGACGAGAGCCCGGGGCGCCAAAACACACGCGCCAACGATCCCGGCTCAATGATCGAGAGCATCAGCGACGAGCAACTCGCCCGGCTGACCATCTACATGGACGCAGGGATCCGTGACTTCCTCAACACCGCCATCACCTCGAACCGTCTGTGGGCGAGGCTGCAGGCCAGGCTGGGCAAGGACGCCACCCAAGAGTTCCACGACTTTGACGAACTGGCTGCCGAAGGCTCGACCTTTAACCCCAACGTCATCGCCGGCAATAAGCTCAGCAAATACAGTTATATGCGGTACGGCTCACTCGACCCCTCGCCCGATCTTATCGCGGCCGGCGACGGCAACCACGTAGGCACCGTGCCTCAGGTGATCAGCCGCATTCAGCTGATCATGAGCATCGCTCAAGGCTTCTGGCCGCGCGCAGACCTGAGCTATCGCCGAAGCCCTGTGGGTGACCCTGGCTACATTGGCCAAGACGAATACATGAGCCAAACCCTGGGCCGCACGCAGACCTACAGCTACGTGCTCCCGCCTGGCTACAACGAGCCCGAATACGCCGACGAGGACTACCCGGTGCTCTACTTCTTGCATGGTCAAGGCATGGACCACGAGGGCACGGCAGCGACCGGCATCTTGTTCCAGATCGCCATGTCCGAAAGTCAGATGAACGGGCAGTCCGACTGGACTAAGTTCATCATCATCTTCCCCAACGGCGAGTGCCCAGAGGCGACCGCCGATCAACCTGAGCCGTGCCACTCGGGCAACTTCTGGACCGACTTTGTAGGCGGCAGCCCCGAGACGCAGTTTCAGAGCGACTTCTTAGAGCTCATGGACGTGGTCGATGATCGCTACCGCACCCGAGCACCCGAGGAGATCCCGCTGAGCGAGGTACCGAACTAGCTCAGCGAAAGAGCAGGATCTGGTAATACTCGCTCGACTTGAGCGGGAGCTGAACGACCGTGTCGTCGCTTGGGCTTGTCAGCCACAACCAGGGCTGCGCGGTGTCGCTGTAGTTGGTCTTGGCGACGGCTGAGGTGATGCCTGAGAACCAGCCATCGCCCAGTACGGTACTGCCAAGCCCAGTTTGACCCCGCAGCGCAACCACTGCGCTGGTGCGCGTCGAGGGCGTCGTTGCGCTGATGACGTGTCCATCGATCGCCAGCTCGCTGGCGACGCTCACTGCGCCCAAGCTCTGCGCTGGATCAAAGATCTGGTTCGGGGCGAGCGCAGTGCCGGTAAAGGCATGCCAAGCTGAGCTCAAGAAGCGCGCCTGCACGGCGTCACCTACTGGGCATTCACCGGTCTCAACGACCAGCACCGACTCGGCGTTCATACGACCGGCACAGGTCTGATCATCAAGGGTCAAGTCGACCCAGGCTAAAGCCTCATCCGGGAGCGCCTCGCCCTCGGCAGCGGTGAGCGAGAAGCCACCCTCTACCGCCGCTACCGCTAACGAGCGATCACCCAGCGCCAAGCCACCGACCAACATCAGGTCACGACCGACCAGCGCCTCGGCTTCGTCGCGCCGCACCTCTAAGCCGGAGAAGCTGCCAGCCAGCGCGATGGGGCGAGTAAAAGCTCGGTTACCATGCGGGACCTCGGCGACGCCGTCGGCCCGAAGATACAAGACGCCGGTGTTGAGACCGACCAATGCGAGCAGTGGGCCGGTGTCGTCTGCGGTCTCGACCAGGTCCATGACCGTAAAAGGCAACACAAAGCGCAACAGCTCGGCGCCCTGATCATCGACCTTGAGCAATCGACGGCGGTCGCTGCTCAGCATCCAGGCGCCACCGTCTGCGGCAGCGTGCGCTGAGACAGGCACCCAGGGCGGTGTGCCCACAATGACCAGTCCGCTGGCGCTGGCTCGCACCAAAACCTGCTGATCAGCCTGCGTGGCTACACCGTATCCGTCACCTAAGAGCTGGCAGGCACTCAGACCCGCTACCGGAGTCGGTACCGGACCGCTCAACGCCGTGAGCGTGCAGTCGCTGTCCAAACGCGCCCAATGCTCGCCCAGCGAGACCAAGCCGAGCGGATGCGCCGACGCCTCCACAGCGGCGAGCGCAAGGCTGACCGGAGGCGCCAACTCAAGGGCGACGGCATAAGCCTGTCCGCTGGCGCTCAGCGCCACCAGCTGATCGCCGGTCCACGCCAAATCAATCGGGCTGTCGTCAAACCGAACGGCGCGCGGGAAGTAAGGGTTTTCGCCCCACTGATAGGTCCCAGCGGTTAGATCGAGCAGACGCACCGCATCGTGACCTTGATCGATAAAGGCGAGCAGCTCTTGGTCGCCTGAGGTCAGAAATACGGGCTGCGTTGGCGCCGCTAAGTTGCTGGTGCCGGCTGGCGGTGCGTCATCGCAAGCCGCCGCAGCCATCACGCTGACCAGAACGAGCCATCTCATGGTGCGGGCACCATATCTGAGGTCGTGCCGGTGTTGAGATCCACGAGCGACAGCGTATGACCGGTGAAGTTGCTCACCAGCAAGCGCCCCTCACCCAAGCTCACAGCGCCTTCGGTCTCCTCAAAGCTCAACCCACGGACCAGGCCGATCAGATGTCCATCGGTCGCCGAGCGGCGCTCTAAGACGCGCTCAGGGCCGCCAAAGACTAAGAGCTCATCGCCCGCACGCACCAAACGCCGTCGGTGGTTCCGCAGCGGTTGCTGCCAGAGGCTGGTCAGCGCTTCGCCGTCGTCATGAAATGCGATCAACATGACCCCATGACGCCCCAGCGCAAACCCGGTCTCTGCGGTCGCTCCAGCGACGCCCCACAAGGCGCCTCCAAAGCCATAGAGTAGACGATCTTCGGCGCCTTCAGCGGTCAGACGCAACGCCGCCGCTCGATTTTTGCCGATCAACCACGGTCCATCGACCACCGGCCGAGAGGCGGCCGCCTCGCCCACACGCTCTAGCGTGCCGTCGGCGGTGTAGTGCGTGGGCTGCTCGTCGACTCGAGTGCTGAACAAGAGGTGCTGTTGGTGCACGACGGCGCGGCCTGGGTCTCGGATACCGGTCATCACGCCCTGATCATCGGTTCCGCCCAAAGCCACCGGCAAGCAGCCGGTGTCCGGGCAAGCCAGGGCGCCGGAGGCGTCGGCTTCGAGCCGTAACATGGTTCGAGTGACCCGGTCCAAAAGCACCAGGTAGCCCAGCGACTCGCCTTGAGGCTGCGAGCAAGCACCCAGATTGAGCACGCCGCCAAATCCCTCGGGGAGCGCGAACAGGCTTGAGGTGGGCGAAGCCCCGGTCACCAAGCTCGCCTTTGAGTAACTCAGCAGCGCGCCGGATCGGTAGCGACGGTCGTGATTGCTCGAGACCAGATGAACCTGATCACCGAGCGCACAAAGCCCCTCAGGATGATGCAGGCGCCCGTCCGTGGGATGCACCTCTTCGATCGAGTCGCCTGCGCAACTCGCCAAAGCCCATGCCAACCCTAGGATCCACAAACGATGCATCATCACTCCGCCGGGTTCATTCCCGCGCAACGCGGCGTCGTCAAGCGCCCATTGATTCAGGGAGCCTCACCGGCTCGACTGGCCATGGGCAATCTTGGATGATGTGCAGCAGTTTTTCGGGCGACTTGATCGGGCCTACCGACTCACCAAGCATGGTCTGAGCGATCCACCCTAGAAGGTCCTCAGCGCGGGTCCCCTGCTGCCTGAGCGTCGCCGCTGCCAGACCGTCGTTTCGCTTCGACAGGCGCTCGCCCTGCGCCGTGCAGACCAAGCTGATGTGCCGATAGGCAGGCTCAGTCCAAGACAGCGCCCGCAGCAAAGACACCTGACGTAACGTGGACTCGATCAGGTCCGCTCCACGAACCACTCGCTCCACCCCAAGGTCAGCGTCATCGACAATGGTCGCCAGCTGGTAGCTCGGCAGACCGTCGCGTCGCCACACGATAAAATCGTCCAGGCCCTGCGCGGACGTCGATTGCGCTGCATAAGTCTCGTCGTGATAGCTCACCCGCCCATCGGGCGCCGCAAATCGCCAGGACCAGTCCGAGCGCTCCCCCGCCTCATACAGCGCCCATTGCGCGGCGCGTTCGGCCGGGCTGAGCCGTTGACGGTCCTCATCCTCGCCATGAGGCGCCCTCAAGGCTTCTCGAAATGCTCGCCCACTGAGCGCGCAAGGATACACCGATCGAGAGGCCTTGAGCTGCTCTAAGACCTGAGCGTAGCGATCGGTTCGCTCGATCTGTCGACACGCAGGGTGCTCAGGGGCGGCCCCCTCAGCAGCGAGTCGTGGCCCCGCCGGCATCGGATCAAAGCGAAGACCGATCCAAGCGAGCTCTTCACGGATCGAGGCTTCGGAGCCTTCCTTGAGCCGAGGTTGGTCTAGATCGTCGATCCGCAAGGCGCAGCCGCCCCCGTGCATCTGCGCATCGACCCATGCCAGCACTGCGCTGCGCAGGTTGCCCAGATGATGCAAACCGGTCGGGCTCGGTGCGTATCGACCCACTACTCGCATGGTTGACCTCGCTCCTGTCCTTGCACGCTCCGGCATCGCAGCCTATCGGTTCGACGACAAGGGATGGAGCATCCATGAAGATCATCGCTACCGACCAAGCCCCTGCCGCCATCGGCCCCTACAGCCAAGCGACGGTCCATCAGGGCGTAGTCTACGCGTCGGGCCAGATCGCGTTGCGTCCGGACGGAACCTGGGCAGGTGGAGACATCACCGCGCAGACGCGACAGGTGCTGACCAATATGGAGGCGGTGCTCAAGGCGGCTGGCAGCTCGATCAATTCCGTACTCAAGGCGACCATCTTCCTTGAGGACATGGGCGATTTTGCGGCTGTGAATGCGGTGTATGAGGAGGTCTTCTCACACCACCGGCCGGCGCGTGAATGCGTCGCCGCCAAAGCCCTACCCCGAGGGGCAGCGGTTGAGATCTCCTGCCTCGCCGTGGTGGATCCTGCGTGAAGCTGTGGGTCAACGGGCAAGCGATCGAGGCGCCTGAGGCTTGCAGCGTCAGTGGATTGCTGACCCATCTGAACATCGACGGGACGGTCGCGGTTGAGCGTAACGGCGAGCTGGTGCGTCGCGCTGACCAGGCGTCGACCCGATTAAGCGTCAAAGATCGTCTCGAGATCGTCCACTTTGTGGGAGGCGGCTGATGGAGCCCTTAGTTTTAGGCCAGCATCAGTTCGGCAGCCGCCTGCTCACGGGCACGGGGCGTTTTTCGAGTCTCAAGCGCACCCACGAGGCCCTCGCGGCTTCGGGCTCAGAGCTGTGCACGCTAGCGGTTCGGCGCATCGATTTGGGTCAGACCGAGACCAGCGCGCTGCTCAAAGCCTTACCCGAAGGCATGCACATCTTACCCAACACCGCGGGCTGTATGACCGCCCAAGAAGCGCTCCGGGTGGCGCGCCTGGCACGCGAGGCGCTCGACACCGACCTGGTCAAGCTTGAGATCCTGGCCGATCCGATGACGCTGTACCCCAACAATCCCGAAACCGTTCGCGGCGCGCAGATGCTGATTGAGGATGGCTTCACCGTGCTCCCTTACTGCGGCGACGACCCGGTAGTCTGCCGAGAGCTCGCCGCCATCGGCTGCGCTGCGGTCATGCCGCTCGCCGCGCCGATTGGCTCAGGCCTTGGTGTCGTGAATCCTCATGTACTGCGCCTGATCATCGATCAGGTCTCGGTGCCGGTCATCGTCGACGCCGGACTGGGCAGCCCAATGGACGCATGCCAAGCCATGGAGCTCGGCGCCGATGCGGTCCTGGTCAACACGGCGATCGCTGCGGCAGACGACCCTGTCGCCATGGCGAAGGCTTTTGGCTTAGCGGTAGAGGCTGGCTATTTGAGCTTCCGCGCAGGCCGAATCCCCAAGAAGCCTTACGCGACCGCTTCGAGCCCTATTGACGGGGTGGTCGAAGGATAGCGTCGAGCTCGCTTAAACGCACTGCGATCTGATCAGCGACCTCTAAGAAGCGTCCAAGCTGAGCGGCCTGATCTTCACCCGGTTGCGCATCGGCTGGATCGGGCATCGGCCAATGCAGGCGCGTCGCTTCATGCAAGTAAGCAGGGCAGTATTCCTCGGCGCACAAGGTCACGACGACGTCGACGCTCGAGGGGTCGATCGTGTCCACCCCCTTGGACGACAACCCCGACGTGTCGAGGTTACGCTCGTGGCAAGCAGCGAGCGCTAAAGGATGGACGCGGCTCGGCTCAGACCCAGCGCTTTGAACACGCACTGCGTCGCCGTAGCGCGCCTGCGCCAGCGCATCCGCCATCTGGCTTCGAGCTGAATTGGCGACACACAGAAACAGTAAGCCAGGCTTGCTCATGCGGCAGCGACTCCCACGCCGACCTCTTGGCACAACGCGTCGAGGAACTGTTCAAACAAACCAGCCTCGAAGGCGCGCAGATCGACCATCCGCTCAGCCCATTTCGAATCGATCTTCGCCAGCTCTTGCTCCATCTCCCGAAGGTGCCCTTCTTCTTCGGCGATAATACCCGCCAAGCTGACCGGCAGCTTCGCCCGACGCATCATCTTGTGATACGCTGGATAGAGCCAGTCTGCGCGCTCTTCGATCAGGGTCGTGACGTACAAATAACTGGCGTAACTCAAGGCATCGTCGGTCAGTCCGCCGCGCTCAAGGCGAGCACAGACTCCGTGATCGAGTTCGTAGAAGTAGGACTTGGCGGCATCCCCGCACAGCAGACTCTCAGCCGTGAACTCAGAGCCGACGTTGGGATCGATCCGCAGCGCCGCGCGCTTGAAGAAGTGCGCATGGCGGCTCTCCTCAGCGGCGTGGCGCAGGATCATCTCACTCATCCTCCTGCTCGCCTGGCTTTTCAGCATCTTTCGAGCGCCAGTGTATTCGAGCAACGCAACGGTATTGAGCCAGCGCGCATGGCGTGGCGGATCCTCGATCAATCGAGCGATCACATCTTGCATGGTCGAGAGTTCAGGCATGATTGGCTCCCTTTGTTGGCTCAGCCTTTGCCGGGCCGCTCGCTAGCGGGTCAAGCAGACAACTCCGCTCGAGTCGCTTCAAAAAGATGATCGAGGCAACGATCTAGCTCGGGCTCGCTGATGCAAAATGGCGGCATCAAGTAAAGCGTATTGCCTAGAGGGCGCGAATAAAGACCCATTGGGAAGGTTCGATCGCTCACACGCCGGCCGATCGGGTCTAAGTAGCCCCCCATCTCGCTGGTCAGTTCAAACGCAAAAATATCACCTCGCTGTCGCACATTTTCGACGCCATCGAGGCCGCTGAACATCGGCGCGGCTGCGCTGTATTGCGATTCGATGCCGGCGATTCGCTGTAAGGTGCCCTCTTCCTCATAGAGCGACAGCGCCGCAAGAGATGCCGCGCAGGCGATCGGGTTCCCCGTGTACGAATGACCATGGAGGAAGGCTTCGGTTTTCTGGCTCCCTAAAAAGGCCTCATAAATCGCAGGGGAACAGGTCGTGATTCCCAGCGGCAGCGTGCCTCCAGTGATGCCCTTCGATGCGGCTAAGATATCCGGCGTAATCCCCGCTTGCTCGCATGCAAACAAAGTGCCTGTCCTGCCCCATCCGGTCATCACCTCATCGAGCAAGAAGTAAACACCAAACTCCCGGCAAATCTCGCTGCATTCCCGCAGGTAATCGACGCTCGAAAACACCATCCCAGCGGCGCCCTGAACCAGCGGCTCCATGATCACACCAGCGGTCGTCTGTGCATGCTTTTCAAGGTGGGCTCTGAGCGCCTGAGCGTCGCCATAGGGCAGCACGGTGCTGTCAAAGAGAAGGTCCCAGAAGGGTTCGTTAAACACACCGCGCTCGCCGACACTCATCGCGCCCACCGTGTCGCCGTGGTAGGCGCCCTCAAACGCCACAAAGTCGCGCCGTTGTTTGGCGCCGAGATTGTGCTGCGCCTGGAGCGCCATCTTGAGCATCACCTCCACCGAGGTCGAGCCGTTGTCCGAGTAAAAGACGTGGTCCAGATCCCCTGGCAACATGTCTTTGAGTACAGCGCTCAAACGAGCAGCCGGTTCGTGGCTAAAGTCAGCCAGGATGACCTGGTCAAACTGCCGCGCCTGCGCGGCGATCGCTTCGGCAATTTTGGGATGCGAGTGACCGTGGGTATTGACCCACCACGAGCTGATCCCATCGATCGCTTGATGACCGTCAGCGAAGGACAGCCAGGCGCCTTGAGCGGCGATCACTCGACCGCGCGGCTCGAAGCCCTTCATCTGAGTAAACGGATGCCAAATACTGGCGCTCATGACCGCTCCAAATCGTGCGTGATCGAGGTCACGCAGGCGTCAAAGTCCCTCTCGACATTGTTCATCCAAGGCAAGCGCAACAAAAGGCTCACCTCACCCATGCGCTGAAGGTCACGTTGGTTCTCATGGTGTTCGTCACCGACCAGGACCAAGCCCGCCACGTCTAAGCCGTCGGCGCGCAGGGCACGCAGGCTCAGTAAGGTGTGATTGAGCGTCCCGAGTCCGGTGCGACCCACGAGCACAACCGGCAAGCCCAAATGGCGAATCAAGTCACCCTGCCAGAGCAAAGGGTCATCGGCATAAGGGACCTGATAACCACCAGCTCCCTCGACCAAAATACGCTCCGAGGCAGGCATAGATACGTCCTCTAGAGCGATGCGGATCTGCTCATCCTGGGCAGCAGCGTGCGGACTTGCGGGGCGCTTAAGACGCCAGGTTTCAGGGTGCGTTTTAACCTTGGCGAGGCGCGCTACCACCTCGGTGTCTGTCTCTTCGGAGAGGCCGGCCTGCGCCGGCTTCCAGTACTCAAGCTCAAGCGCTCGACACAGCAGCGCAGCGGTGATGGTCTTGCCGACATCGGTGTCGGTGCCGGTGAGGTAAAAACGGTCAGGAAACATCGACGAGATCCTTCGCTAAACAATCGACTTGGTCCTCGCTCAAATCGGCGCGTAAGACGATGCGCAAGCGCGCCGTCCCTTTGGGCACGGTGGGAGGACGCAGTGGTCTGAGGGACCAGCCTCGCTGAGCCAGCGCATTCGAGACCCGAACGGCGCGCTCAACGGGACCTAAAATAATCGGGACGATCTGACTTCGCGAGGCGCCAAACTCCAGCCGGCCTTCGAGCGCGCAGCGCAGGCGGTCAGCGAGCCTCAACGGTCGCGACCGTCCATCGCCCAAGGCTTGAATACGATCGATTGCGGCGTGCAGCGCAGGGACCAACATCGGCGTCGGCGCTGTACTGTAGATGAAGGACCGGCCCTTATTGATGAGCAGCTCGATGGTCGCGGCGTCGGCGCAGACAAAGGCGCCAGAGAGCCCCAGAGCTTTACCGCAGGGATGAAGGCTAGCGAAGGGCTGCAGATCACTCGGGAGCTCAGAGCAGCGCCCCGCCCCTTGCCCACCATAGAGTCCAGTAGAGTGCGCTTCATCAATGATCAGTCGAGCGTCATAACGTTTCGCCAGCTCTGCGAGCGCCCGAAGCGGCGCTTCGTCACCGTCCATGCTGAACACCGACTCCACCACAATCCAAGCGCCAGAGCCTGCATTTTTCAAGCCCTCTTCGTAAGCCGCTAAGTCGCCATGAGGGATGATCTCAACGCGCCCTCTGCAGAGTCTTAAACCATCGATAATACTCGCGTGATTAAGCTCGTCACTAAGCACTGTATCACCGGCTTCAATCAACCCGGCGAGCAGCCCTAAATTAGCCGCATAACCGCTGCTGAAAAACAGGCTGCGTTCCCGGCCTTGCCAGTCGGCAAAACGCGCTTCGAGCGTCGACCAATGCGTCGCCTCACCCGAGAGCAAACGAGAACCCGTACTCCCGGTGGGTAAGCCTTCCTCAAGAGCGCGCCGAACGGCCAGCGCGATCGCCGGATCTTTGCTCAGACCGAGCACATCATTGCTCGACAGATCGATCCCATCAGCAACCGCTAAATGACGCTGCAAGCCGGCTTGATTGAGCGCCCCAAGGCGCTCGGTGACCGAGCTCATCAGGTCGCCGCTTCAACCACCCTTTTTGCGCTGTTCCTGAGGCGGGGTTGTGCCTCGAGCGGTTCAATCCCGAGCACGCTGAACAGCTCTTTATCCGCCGCAAACTCAGGGTTCTCGGTGGTCAGCAAGCGATCGCCGTAAAAGATCGAGTTGGCGCCGCACATGAAGGCTAGCGCTTGCCCTTCACGCGACAAACTGCGTCGTCCCGCCGCTAGGCGAATGCGAGCTTTCGGCATCAGCAGACGCGCCACCGCGATGGTCTTGAGAAACTCAAAGGAGTCGACCGGCGTTTGATCCTCGAGAGGCGTGCCTTCGACCGCCACTAAGCTGTTGATCGGCACCGACTCGGGGTGCTGAGGCAAGTTCGCTAACGTGACCAGCATGCCGGCGCGATCGCGCAGCGTCTCGCCCATCCCCACGATGCCTCCGCTGCAGACTGAGAGGCCCGCATCTCGAACCGCTTGCAGCGTCTCCATACGATCCTCAAAGGCCCGGGTGGAGATCACACGCTCGTAGTACTCGGGGCTGGTGTCGATGTTGTGATTATAGGCGGTTAGACCAGCCTCTTCTAGCCGCTGAGCCTGAGCGTCGGTGACCATACCCAAGGTGGCACACACCTCTAAACCAAGGTCCGAAACCGCCGAGACCATCTCCAGCGTTCGATCGAAGTCTTTGTTGTCGCGGACCTTTCGCCAGGCCGCGCCCATGCAGAATCGCGAAGCGCCATTGGCTTTGGCGCAGCGCGCTTGCTCTAAAACCGTATCAAGCGGCAAAAGTGCCTCAGCATCGAGCCCCGTCGCATAACGCGCCGACTGCGGACAATAGGCGCAGTCCTCAGGGCAACCACCACTCTTAATATTGCTCAAGGTGCACAGCTGCACCTTGTTCGCTGGATGATGAGAACGATGCATGGTCTGCGCTTGGTGGCACAGGTCCATAAAGGGCGATTCCAACAAGGCGAGCGCCTCGTCGACGGTCCAGTCGTGACGGATCATAGCAACCTCTCACGGGGCTTAGGCACGGCAGCGCTAGCGGCCGACGCCAGGGGTTTCAACCCCGCTTTATTTCTGAGCGCGTTCACTGGCAAGCGGCCAACGAGCGCGAGTGTCGGCTAAAAGTTGGTCAAAAGTTCCCTCTGAGATCGCTGTACGACACCGCTCCATCAAGCCCATCAGGTACCAAAGATTGTGCTCGCTCAAGGCACGCATCACCAAGATCTCTTTGGCTTGATAAAGATGCCTTAGATAGGCTCGACTGAAGGTCGTACAGGTCGGACACGGACATTCGGGATCGAGTGGGCCGTCATCTTCGGCGAAGCGAGCGTTTTTAATATTGATACGTCCTTCAGAGGTCATCGCGGTGCCCATGCGACCATTTCGAGTCGGCAAGACGCAATCGAACATATCGATACCCTGCGCCACCGCTTCGACTAGGTCCCTCGGGGTCCCCACGCCCATCAGGTAGCGTGGCTTGTCACTCGGTAACCGATAAGCCGTATGTTCGAGCACCTCATACATCGCTTCGTTGGTCTCGCCGACGCTCAAGCCACCCAAGGCAAACCCGGGCAAGTCTCGACTGCAAATCTCCTCGATGTGCTGGACGCGCAGCTCCAGATCGATGCCGCCTTGAACGATCCCGAAAAGCGCCTGTTGAGGGCTATCGAGCGCTGCGATGCAGCGATCAAGCCACCGGGTCGTTCGCCCCATCGCCGCCTCGATCATCGACCGCTCTGCGTCCGCAGGCGGACACTGATCAAAGGCCATAATGATGTCGGCACCGAGCGCCTTTTGAATGCGCATGCTCTCTTCGGGCGACAAGAAACGCTTCGAGCCATCGATGTGACTGCGAAACGCCACGCCCTCTTCGGTGATCTGATTCAGCGCGGCTAAAGAAAACACCTGAAACCCACCCGAGTCGGTGAGCATCGGACCGTCCCAAGCCACAAACGAGTGCAACCCGCCGCGCCGTGCGATCAGCTCCTCACCCGGTCGCAGGTGCAGGTGATAGGTGTTTCCAAGCACCACACCTGCGCCCATACTCTTGAGCTCCCAGGGGGCAAGCCCTTTGACCGAGCCCACCGTACCCACCGGCATAAAGGTTGGGGTCTCCACTGAACCATGCGGAGTGTGTAAAATACCGCGCCGCGCCTTGTCCTGGCTGGCGACGAGTTCATAGGTAACAGCAGGCTGACTCATAGTTCTCTTAGTGCCCCACAAGGCTTTGAAGCCTCAACCTTTATCGACCCAAGCTCGATGAGTCTCCTGCTATGGATCGCTCCATGGCGGCGCTCAAGCGGTCACGAATGCGACGCCATGCGCTCCACAAAGTTGGCGTCGCCATAGCTATAGAATCGGTAGTCGCCTGCGATGGCGTGCGCATACGCGGCGCGCGTCCGCTGCTCGCCAGCGAAAGCGGCAACCAACTGGATCAGCGACGAATCCGGTAAATGAAAATTGGTCAGCAGCGCATCCACCGCCGCAAAGGTGTGTCCGCCGGGGTGGATATACAGCCCGTTGAACTCTGCCATCGGGACCACTTTGCCGTCACCGAGTTGAGCAGCTCGCTCCAAACTGCGAACCACCGTGGTCCCCACCGCGACGACGCGTCCTTGCCGCGCCTTGCAGCGCGCAACGGCCTCCGCCGTCTCTTGAGAGACACTACAGAACTCAGGCACCAACTCGTGATCGGCCACATCATCAACTCGAATCGGCTGAAACGTGCCTGGCCCCACATGCAAGGTCACCGCGCAGCGCTCGACACCCTTGGCTTCGAGCTGCCTGAGCAGTTGGGTGCTCAAATGCAATCCAGCGGTCGGTGCTGCGACTGCGCCAGGGCTGCTTGCGTACACCGTTTGATAGTCTTCTCGGTCCAGCTCATCTGCTGGGCGATCAATATAAGGCGGGAGCGGCATGGCGCCGTAGCGCTCAAGCCAGGGTGTCAGCGGCGAACCGTCGACCAGGCTGACCCACAAGGCGCCGTCATCAGTGCGCCCTTCAATCAGCAGCTTACCCCCGGCTGTGCTCAACACCTTACCCACGAGTTTCTTGGCTGGCTTACCCCAAGCGATCCAGCGCCGATCGTCGGCATCAGGATCCGGCTGCACAAACAAGAGCTCAGAGCGCCCACCACCTGGGCGAGTCCCGTAGACCCGAGCCGGTACGACGCGGGCATCGTTGACCACCAACAGATCACCCGGCTCAAGCAATTCCGATAACTCGGTCACCTGACGGTCCACCAAGCTCGCATCCGATCGCCAGTGCAGCATCCGACCACCATCTCGTTGGACTGCGGGTCGGCGAGCGATTCGCTCTGCCGGTAATTCGAACCAAGGCTGGACCATGATCTAGCCGCAGGACCCTTCGGGGTTCATTGAGCAGCTTGAACAGCCCTCACCCACGCCACAGTTGCAGGCGCTTTCAACCACCGCCATCCCAACGCTCGCAAGGTCGTCAGCGGCGACCACTGCGTGAATGTCGCGCCACGGACCAATCATCTGGTCACAGCGCACGCAGCGCGCCCAATCCCCTCCTTCGACGTCATCGACGTACACGACGACCGGGCCGCAATTAATGCAGTCGCCTTTGGGCAGGTTGACTCGAAAGGCTAGGCTCATGCTCGGAGTGTCACCTCTGTTGTCCATCAGAGCAATGATTTTCGCCCACGCTAAGGTTTGATGACATAGCTCCGCTTCACAAAAGTCGGCTCGCGGCTGGGTCTAAAGTTGAGTTGCTGGCCGACAACCTCCCCCTCGATGCAGGCGTTGAAGCGTTTCGAGCGATACTTTTTACGCCCATAACGCACCGAATTCGTCGTCGCAGCAGCCACCCGCCCATCGCCCATGACCCCTAATCGCAGGCTCACGCGAACCGCTCCACTGCGCTTGAGCCAGAGCGTCCCTTGCTTCCCTAAGCGTCGTAGACAACCTTTGAGACGTCCCTCATCAAAAGAGCTCACGACCTTACGCCTCTTCTTTTGGGTCGGCGTCGGCTGAGACGGGGTCACGACCTTTGAGCCCTCTGGAACGGCGGCTGCCGGGATCTGAGGCTTCTTTGATGGCGGCTCAACCTTGAGACGCTCGCTCCGCTCAGTCTTAACCGCTTTAGGGTAAGTCGGAAGCTCGCCGACCGGCGGTGGGAGTGAAATTTGTGCTCCCTCTTGAAAGCCTTGACTGACCGCAAAAATAGCGGCGAGCGCAAAGACAACCACCATCGCAATAGGCTGGCGCCAGCGGCGCCAATTGTAGATCCGGCGCACCTTAAAATCGGCGTCGATGACCACGTCATCAAGATGCTCTTCCTGGGTAAAATCAATGGTGATCGGCGCCACCGTTGGAGGCGGCCGGTCCAGCGGCTTTTTCGGGGCTTGAAGCGGTACGCTCCAGCCCTGCTCACCGCCAGGTAATGCACCCAACTCGGCAAGTTGAATCGGAACCATGGTCTGGTCAGCATCGGCGACCGGTTTTGCGGAGCCTAAGCCTTGAACTGCGAGGGTCAGCTCATCGACCTGCCGCAGCGGGCTGATCAACTGCAGGTGCGGCAAGGCTAGACTCGGCGGCTCAAATCCCACCCAAAGAACGCACTCAAGCGCTTCGCCAAGCTGAGCCAAGGCGCGCAGGTCATCTGCGGTCTCGCCCATCCCATCAACGATCACTCGATTGACAGGAAGCTGTCGACTGCGCGCCTCATCCAAGCTGGTGACAACCGTCAAAGTGACCCCGACGTCAGCCAGAGCACGAACAAGCTCAGAGGTGGGCAGCCCAGGACTTCGCAGCGCAATAATCTGCATTAGCTCAGTCGCTCTTGGCTAAAAATCTTGTTGTCCACCTGTCGGCCCTCGCAGGGGTGAGATAAACCCCACCTGCCCTTCGACCACATCAGCAACAGGCTTCCTCGCTGCAACTTTGGGCTCCAAGGCGACACCGAGCTCGGCACGCTGAAGCATGTTGGGTAGCTTGGTCAGGACCTCAAAGCGCGTGATCCGAACCAGCGAGGCGCCCAAACCAGGAGGCGGCTCATTACCCACCCAAAGCAAGGGGGGGCCAGCGAGGCTCTCGTGGCGACAAAGATCGGACAAGGTGGCCTCATCGCCGTCGCTCGGCGCGACGATCAAGAGATTGGCCTGATCCTCATAAGGCTCGAAGGTTTCTGGGTGGACATGATCCGCTCGCCAGCCCTCCTGCTCGAGAACTGCAGCGATAGCTGAGCGAAGATCGCGGTTGGCACTAAGAAGAACTGCGAGCACATCCACCTCCTGCGGCAGCAGTTTGCACGCTTGACGCGCATTCGTGAAGCGCTCAGATTTTTTGCGTTGTACCCCGCCTACAACCAACATCTCGTTTATGAAACTAACGACCATACAGGCCGCTCATTGGCGGCGATGTGTTGAGGCATGGTTTGAGCGTCCGTCAGGGAAGCTGCTCAAACTCGATTGTCCTCGCTGCGACGCTCCATTGCACATTGATGGCTGGAAGAAACTCAGCACCGCCTTTGTCGAGCGAGAGTCGCTGGCATGCAGCGCATGCGGCTGCGAAACCATTTTACAAGATGATTGGGTGCACTAAGCAACCCAAGCTCTTTGTTGACGAAGCTTTACACAGGCGCTCGCGCGACGCGAGGAACGATCCGGAGGCTCTATGAACAACACCGACGCACCACGCGACAGCCAAGGCAGCCGAAGAACCTATCTGGTTGCAGCCGTCCTTGCCGCGTTAGCTGGCTTACTGGCCTACTCGTCGATCAGTCAGCGCCGCGCCGAGGTCGAGCGAGGCTGGGAGCCGACTCCGATCTTAGTCGCAGCGCGTGACATCTCCGGTGGCACCGTACTCGACCAGGATATGTTGCGCGTCGAGGCGATCCCCTCGCGCTTGGTCACGCCCTCGATCGTTCGCTCTGACCTTCTCGCCAGCGTTCAAGACGCCAAGCTCTTGCTGCCCATGAAAAAGGGCGACCTGCTCAACTTCAATATGCTCCAAGGTACTCAGATGAGCGAGGCCCTGAGTCAGGACCTCGCCAAAGGGGTTCGAGCGCTGAGCTTGAGAGTCAACGTCGAGTCTTCAATCAATCGAATGGTGCGACCGAACGATCACATTGATGTCTTGGTCACCTATCGTGATCCGACAACCCGGACGGTGACCACTCAGACCTTGCTCGAAAATATTGTCGTGCTCGCTACTGGCGAAATCTACGGCGGCACCCAGCTCGGCTTTGTCGACGAGGACGCCCGTAAATACGTGACGGTCACCGTCGAGTTGACCCCCCAAGAAGTCGAACTCGCAGTGCAAGCCCAGAGTATGGGCGCCATCTACATGAGCTTACGCCATCCCGATGATCCTGAAGTGATGGAAGATCGTGCCCGAACCAATGTCGATACGATCATGACGGGGGAACGCGCCGACCAGCTGCGTAAGAAGCGAAGGAAGACGCCTCGTCTGCCCCAGGTTCTTAGGGGAGCGGGCAAGTGATTGAAGGCCTGGCAGCGCTGATCGCTGCCTGCGCGGCGGGGCTCCTTGCCCACGCCTCCGGACTCGCTCTGCAACGAGCGATGAAGCGCCAGCGTGAGCGCTATCTCGAAGAGAACCTGTCTCGTCGCGAAGCGGTCCTGCATCTGACGCCGAACCAGCGCGTGGTCCTCGCGCTGACTGCCGCCTTGAGTGTTGCCGTCATCGGCTGGGTGGTGATGGGATTAGCCGCAGGCGTCTTGCTTGGGTTTTGCGGCTTGTTTGTGCCTGGGCTCTACATCCAAATCCTCACCACTCGGCGGCTCGCCGAGTTCAATGAACAGCTTGTCGACACCCTCAACGCGCTCAGCTCCGCTTTTCGAGCCGGGCTAAGTTTTGCTCAAGCCATCGAGGCCGTCGCTGAGGAAGCCGAGAATCCCTTGGGTCATGAATTCCGGATCGCTGTGCGCGAGATGCGCATGGGCGTCGAGATCCCCGAAGCCCTGAACCACGTCGCAGAGCGAACAGGCTCCGACGACATGGCCTTGGTAGCGACCAGCACCGCCGTTGCTGCGGGAATGGGTGGCAACATGGCAGAGATGTTTGAGACCATCTCGCGGACGATCGCTGACCGCTTTCGCATTGAAGGGCGTATCAATGCGCTCACTGCGATGGGTCGCATGCAAGGCATCGTGGTGGCGCTGCTGCCCTTTGCGCTCGCCATTGCGTTGAACTGGATGCGACCTGATTTGATGGGCCCGATGATGGCTCATCCCTTCGGCTGGGCGCTGATCGCATCGATCCTCACGTTAGATCTCTGCGGCGCGCTGATCATCAAGCGCATCGTTGAGATTGATGTCTAATCCATGACGGTCTCCAATCTCCTCATGCTCGGGTCGATCCTCGCCGCCATGGCGGTCGCCTTTCTCGTCTTGCGCGGCTTTATCGAGCGATTTGCGCCGCGGATCCAAGACGAGATGGCGAAGCATGGAGAGCGCAATAAGATTCAGGCTGCTCGCTCCGCTGCGGTTCGACTGACCGCCCATGCCCTCTCGGGGCGGATCAACGATAAACACAGCGATCGCCTGCGCGGTCAGATTGTTCAGCTTGGCTCGCCCCAAGGGATGACCCCCGAGGTCCTTATTGCCGGTCGAATGACGAGCGCAGCCGCCTTTGGTTTTAGCTTTTTACTGCTGGCTTTGTTCGCAGGCCAGTTAGGGCTTGCCCCTATATTTTTAGTTCTGGGTATGGCGCTTGGTTGGCTGATTGCCTTGTTCTGGTTTCGCCAGCAACTGACCGACCGTCGCCGCGCCATTCTGCGTGCCCTACCCTACGAACTCGATCTGCTGACGCTTGCCGTTGAAGCCGGCCTCGATTTTGTGGGCGGTCTGCACAAAGTCGTCGAGAAGGGTAGAGACGGCCCGCTCAAGGACGAACTCAATTTGGTCCTAAGAGCGATCCGGCTGGGTCGAAGCCGCAGCGAAGCCTTGTCCCAGATGGCTGATCGAGTGGACCTCCCGCCGGTCAGGGCATGGGTTCGAGCGCTCGTCCAAGCGGATCGTATGGGCACGCCCCTAGGCAGGATTTTGCGCATGCAGGCCGACCGGCTGCGTGAGCGCAGGGCTCAAGCCGCAGAAAAAGCAGCCAATGAGGCGCCAGTGAAGTTGCTCTTCCCGCTGATCTTCTTCATCTTCCCCACGGTCTTTCTGGTTCTTTTTGGACCCATTGTATTTCGTATCTTCTTCGTAGGGTTGTAGATGGCACTGGTCGTCAACATCATCGAGGGTGAACGCGCCGGAGAGCAGCTCCGGTTTGACGCCTTGTCAGTATCGGTTGGCCGCGCAGATCAGTGCAGCATTCAGCTGCCTGATCGGGGAATCTCTCGGCATCATTGCGAGCTGAGTATCCACAACGGCGAGCTTTGGATCCAAGACCAAGGGACAACCAACGGCACGCAACTCAACGGTGAAACCGTTCATCGAGCTCGCGTCGCCAACGGCAGCGAAATCGTCGTGGGGCCGGTCCGCTTCCGGGTGCTCCTCGAAGGCGCCGGTGACATGAACTACAAAGAGCTTGCCGACTACCGGGGGCTCTTTAACGCCACCGGGGCCGATGTCATGTCGAGCGTACCGATACCCCACCCGAGCTTGCGCGGCGGAAATCGCTGGGTTGAGCCAGGCGTTGATCCCAAGCTGCGTATGCTTCGGGTCGTCGCCGCGGCGATGGTCATCTTGTTTCTCGGCCTGTTCGCAGCGGCTCAACTTGGCCTGGTCAGCGAACCCGAAGATGGACTCAACACCAGCTATCCTGTCCTCAAGCTTGTACCCAATCAGACCTTCAAAGGGATGATCGGATACAGCGAGCGCAGTCGACCCGAGGTAAGCAGTCAAAAAGGCGTGATCCTCAGCTTTGACCATGCGCCAGGATTCGCTGTTTTGACCATGGACGTCGCCTCCATCGACACCGGTCGAGAGCTTGAGTTGGTGCTCAATGGTAAGTCATTGCTCTTTGCACCTAAATCCAAGCAATGGCTCATCGGAGGGGTGTCCATACTGCTTCCAGAGGCTAATCTACTAGCCAAAGGCAACCAGCTCGAGCTTCGTCATCGCCAGGATAAAGAGACCTCACCCTCCTGGGGTGTCCGCCAAATACGCTTGCGCCACTTCCCGGCTCCAGCAGCCGATCTGCAAACGGCTCGACAACATTTTGATATGGCGAAAGCCCGCTTCCGCAGTCGACGTGTTCACCCTCATAACCTCCCCGCCGCCGCTCGACTCTTTCGAGACGCTGCGCTCTTGACCTACAGCCTTGAGCCGCGGCCCGGGGTGTTTCTAGAGGCGCGTCAGCGCTTCGCCGTGGCGCACCAAGAATTGACCGGGGAATTCAGGCGTAGTTTCCTCGATGCGCAGCGCGCCAGCCAGCTTGAAGGGCGCGCCGCGGCGTGCCGCGCACTCGATACCGCCGTGAGGCGCTTCACAGATCGTGACGACTGGCGTTATCAACGAGCCACCGAAGCACGACGTAAAGTGTGCAGTGAGGGCTTAAGGTGAGCGATCCTAAGGACCATCCCAAGGGACAAGAGGAACTCGATTCCCTTGGTCAAACCGAGGAAAACTCCGAGCCCGGCGCCGATGAGCGCA
This sequence comes from Myxococcota bacterium, assembly GCA_040260805.1. Lineage (GTDB taxonomy): Bacteria > Myxococcota > UBA4151 > UBA4151 > UBA4151 > CACGMS01. The sequence goes on from JBDQPD010000015.1 coordinate 43,174, forward strand.
CCATGTTTGACACCGAAATGCTCGATCGTTTGAACGCACTGCATGACGACGAAGACGAGTTTGACGAGCATGATGAAGACACTGGCGCCGAACCTGAGGACCACACCGGCCCCGGCGATGCGCTCCCCAGCCAGATCTCTTCGCTTCAAGACGTGGGAGACTTGGTCGAGCCAGTGACCGGTGATGTCGTCGACGATGGAACCCAGCCGAGCTCGTCGCTGGAAAAACTGATCAACGAGGAAGTGGGTGAAGAGACCAAAGACGTGCCGCTGGATATGGAGCTGTCGAATTTGGCAGAATCGAGCAGCAACAACGTCACTCGCCCTGGCTTTCAGTCCGAGCCCAAGGCGGTCCTCGATGAGGAGCTAACGCCCCCTGAAGGCGCCCCGGTTGTCGGCACGGCAGATCACATCGACAAATTCAACGGTCCCGCAGCGAGCACCCCGACGGGTGCAGAGCTCTGGGATGAAGTCAGCGAACCGGGTGACCGAAGCCTCAGCCCAACCCCTGCGGCTGCTCAAGATCATTCGGTGGAAGCGACCGCCGCTCTTCTCATCGAAAACATGCCCGAAACAGGCGACGTTGAGATGGCACTCGGTGACCAGAACAGTGGAGAAGATCGCACCGATCGAGAGACCGTATCGTAGGAATACAGCTCATAGCGGCCCACGGCGTGAGGCGCTGTCGTGCAATTAACGGGTAGGACATCATC
>JBDQPD010000060.1:0-20388 GCA_040260805.1 Myxococcota bacterium
AACCGCATCCGCGATTGCACCGTCGTCAACGCACGGATCAACTGGCTGGTCTTACGCAGCTCCAGCGTCACGGTGTCGCGCGTGAAGTCCCCCTGAGGCTCCTGGCAATCCGGACCTTCACAGAACGTTGAATAGCTCTCCATATCCGCCGCACGTTGCAAGAGGGTCTGACCACCATAAGGCTGATCGACATAACCCATTCGGGCTGCATACACGGTACCGCTCACCGGATCACGCCAGGTGATCTTGTCTTCAGGCGCAAGCTCGGGAGCCCCTGCGTTCCCCTCAATCCAGATCTGGCTTTCTTCGTTAAAGCGCTGATTGTAGGTGCCTTGGAATCGAGCCATGCCCAAAACCTGCCAGTACAACTGCACGGTGAACGTTGCGTACGGATTGATCGGCTCAGAGTGGGTGGCGCTCAAATCGCCGGTATAGTTCGGCCACGTCAGCTCGCCGTCCTGATTATAGGGGGCAACCGCAGACCAGTCCTGACCCATAATCGCATTGTTCAGCTTGTGAATCTGATCACTAAAGGTTGAATAATAACCGATCTGCCACTCGCGCAGATCCTCGGGCGTCGAGCGCCCTACGTAGTTGGTTTCTGAGTCACTAAGAGCGTACATCGCCATGACCTTGTCGAGATAGAACCCAACGTGGTGCAAGCAGTTGTACCAGAAGTAACCGCAGTTTCTCTCGTTGTTACGACCCCGAGACCAAGCCGTTGAGTAATAACGAGCGTTCGCCGGGCTCAGATCGAGCGACGCCCCTGAGGTGTAGGGCCAATCCTTGAGCAAGACGCTGCCATCATAGCCCGTTTCAGGTCCATAATCAGTGATGTCCGGCATCAGAATCGTCTGGACGAGATGGTTAAAGCCCGCTTGAACGCCCCACGTTTGTGTACCCCAACCGTTCTTAGCGTCGGTGTAGAACAGGCGCAGTTGATCCGCGTCGTAGTACATCGGCAGGAACCCGCGATACAGACCGTAGACATCGTGCCACTGCTTGATGCGGTCATAGGTGCGCCGGTAATACCTGGGCACATAGTTCCACCAGTAGTAGCTTGAGCTGATCTTTCCGCGCGGGAAGTTTCGGGTGATGTACCAGGTGTCGATCTTGTCGAGGATGTTCTTAAGTCGCTCAGCCGGATCCGCGCCGGTGTCTCGCGTCAAACATGAATCACCCAGATCGCTGCGACCGTGTGAGCAATAAATATAAGGGATGCGCAACTTACCCGCGTTGGGTCCACGCAGAGCGCGGCTGTAATTCGTGTTGCGTCGAGCGGCTTCCGTTTCGGGCACGAAATCCGCTGCGTCAGTCCAGATGCGATTATCGGGGCGATACATCTTATCACCCATCTCATCCCAGAAGTTCGTGTAGTGATAAAAGGTCGGACCGTCATTCGCCCAGCCCATGATCTCACCTTGATCCTGCCACCAATCCAAGAGCGTACCGGGCTCGACGTCGCCATGGTCTTCGTAGACCTCGACCATGTTGCCATATCCCCAATAAACGGCGGCTTTATCGTAGCTACCTAAGCCGGTGCCATCGATCGTGTACGTCCCGGCATAATCCATGACCGAAGTGTACGCGTAGTTGTACAAATTGTTGTTGATCTCATAGTCGGTGATCTCATCGGCGTTGGTCCCGACGCGAGGGCCAACGGTGCCGTCCTGACTGCGAATCTGCCAGTACTCTGGAAAGTAGTTCAGCGCATCATCGGAGGCACCAAAGTTGTGCATCAGACCGATGGAGTGACCGACTTCGTGAGCCAGAACAGCCGTATAAATACGAGTCCGAACGGCGTCGTAGATCTCGAAGGTCGTCATGTTGGAATCGGCATATTCACGAGCCAATCCCATGAGCGCATCGTCAGCCATCCCGCGCGTGTACATGTTGCGGCTCGCAGCCCAATCCTCAAACATCTCCTGCCGCTGGCTCAGCTCCGCATTAAAGCCATCACGTAGAATGGAGGCTCGGTCTAAAGCGGTGTCATCGAGCTCGTCTTCAGGGCCGTAGCCCATGCCGAGAAAGTTATCTGACTGAACCAACATGCCCTCGACAGGGGTTCCGATCAGCGAGTTGAGGCGGGCTTGCGCTGCGCCGTTCTTGCGGCGGATTAAGCCGGCGTCTTCAAACTCGGGCATCTGGTCCGAGAGCCAGGCCTTAAATCCACGGCGGCGCTGATCTTCTTCATCTTCTTCGGTCGGCGGGCGACGCCGAGCGTCGAGGGCGCGCGCCTCAGGCGAGTTGACCATCTTATCGACCATGTATTCCGCTTCATCCAAGCCCGGCCGAGAGCCAAAGCGAGAGCGGCGGTTGTCATGAAAGCGCTCCACCCAATCCTGAAGGTTGGTCCCGTTAATATACGAGTCGGCGTCACGGCTACCGTTGAGCAGCTCGATCATCTCCGTGGTGTCCCAAGCTGCCGTGTCGTTGTGATGATAAACGTACGCCATCCCCGAGATAATTTCGCCGGTCTCGGGATCGGTATTCGAAGGTCCAAGGCCCAACAAGCCGTAGGTCATATAGTCCGGTAAATAAGCCATAAAGCTGTGGCGAATATCGCCGAGCCTTGCGTTGTATCCCTCGCCGCCGCATTCGATCGGATCGCCAGCCTGCGTGGGGTTGTTGGGGCAAAGCACAAACATGCGACCACCCTCGGGCAAGGACGCGCCAAGCTCAGTGACCATCCCGCTAAAGACGGTGTTCCACTGATCCGCTACCGACCGAGCGGCGGCGTTGATCACCGGATCCGTCGCCTCATCAGGCCAGTCCGGGTTGACGTGATAGACCAGCGGCTTACCCGTGCGCTGCGCCAGCGGCATCGGGTCACCGGTCGCATCATCAATGGTCTTTTCCCAAATGTTGTGGCGGTTGATCAGCTGCTCTTTGTTTTGGTGCCGGATACCTTCTTGGCGGTGATAGACCAGCCGCTCGGTCTCGAAGTAACCAAAGAGCTCGCTCTCGGTCCCTTTATACGAGCGAGGCTCATACTGGCTGCCTGGCTTGATGCGCAGGAAGCTGTTGCGCAAGGTGTACTCGCCCGGTCCGCACTCCTGAAACTGATGATCGTAAAACCAGCACAGCGGAATCTTGCCATAGCTCGGGTGATCGATCGTTCCGGCCGCGGCGAAGAGCCTAGTGGTCACATCAAAGTAATCTAGGGAGTCGTCTTTCATGACAAAGTTCGGGGCGTCGGGATGGCTGGGGTCTTGGACGTAATAGTTGACCGGCTCGGTGCGCTGAACGTCAAAGCCGTCGTCAGCCATCACCACCAAGTTCTTTGACCAATCGACGCGCATGTACTCACGCTCGCTCCATGGACGATCGATGGCGTTCTCGCTCAAGATGTTGAGCTTCTCGCCGGTCGCCGAGTTGTAAGGCTGCGCAATATCAAAGTGCTTCACCACTCGAAACGCACCGACCACTTCGCCTTCATAGTCACGCGCCTCCTGAGCGCGCCGGACCAAGTTGTCGCCGTCCTTGAGGAACTCGGTCATCCGGCGAATGTACACCACGCCTTCTTGAATATCGAAGCGGATCTTCTTAAGCGTCCAGCTGCCGTCGCCCACGAAGGTGAAGCCGTCGGCGGCAGGCACATCAACAATGGTTCGGCCGTAGTACCAAAGACCGTCTAGATCGACTTTCTTGATGTAGTTCGGCTGGACCCTGTTGATGGGCTCTTGCTCTTGGGCACAAGAAACAACTGTCATCATGGCAGTGGCGAGAAGAAGATGGCGTTTCATGATCGCTCCGATCAAAACCGTGCGGTGAGGTCTAAATAAAGGTTCGAATATCGGTTGACGAAAGGCGTGCGATAACGCCCATCCGCGCCGAGTTGTGGGTGCGCATTTTGTAAACCCAAAGCAACACCCAGTCGTTTGATGGGGGCAGCAGACAGGCGGACATCCGAGATCAAGATGGAGCGCACAGACGTACCGCTCGGGCCGTCGTAAGAGATGCGCTCATCCGTTAAACTCTCCGAATAAGTTCCTAGCCACGACCCCCCGAGTCGGACTCGGGCGCTGAGCTTATAAGGAAGCTTGACGCTCGCCGTCAGGACCGAGGTTAGGGCCCCGTAAGCGTTCGCCGAGCCGCTGTGCAGGACGAGCTCTTCGGTGCAACTCGCTGCGAAGCTCGCTACCGAGGCGCCACCCGAGCAGCTCGAGTACAGACTTTGCGACGAGCTACCATGGGTCGCCCCATGCCCATAACCGGTCGCTGATAAACTCAGGCTCAGTGCGGCGCCCTTGAGCACTTTAAAGGAACGCTTTAGACCCAAGCCGACGGTCAGCGCCCCGTAGCGAGTTTTGGCGCGACTCGCCTCAGAGAGGCCCGCCCGAAGCGTTGCGCTTCCCGATAACGACAAGCCTGTCGGGGTGTGGTCGAACAAGGCGCCGCGAGCGAGCGTCAGGGTCGGGTCGCCGTAGCTAAAACTGCTGGGCTCCGCATCGCGCCGCGTGTACTCGCCTTCCCAGTCCCAGTTCGCCGATAGGCTGAGCTTGGCGGGCAGCGCATAGACAGGCGAGAAGCTGAGGATCGCAGCGGCATACGGGTTCCACGTCGGGTCTGCGCCTGGGTTCAAGCCGTTGGCGTTGGTGGCATGGCGAAGCGTCACTGAGCTGCCTGCGAACTTAGACCCGTCGGCTTGTGCTGGCATCGCCAACAATAATCCTGCGATCATCAAGAGCTTAGACAAACTCGACTTTCTCCGCTTGACGACGTGCCTCTAGCACAACCTAGCGATCATCGCATGCTTGGACTGCTCGATCACAACCAAAGCCCGACACCACAGAAGCCGGCGGCGAGACAGCTCGCGAACTATTCCGATGCGCAATGCTCGGAATAGATGTCGGCGTTCATCAACTCACTGAGTTGATCCGGTACCGTCAGTCGGATTTTGACCATCCAGCCTTCGCCATAAGGATCATCGTTGATGACCTCAGGGCTGTCATCAAGCTCCTCGTTGATCTCAACAATCTCGCCCGACACAGGGGCATAGAGTTGGCTCACCGACTTGTTGGATTCGATCTCGCCAAAGTCATCACCTTTCTCATACTCCGTACCCACCTCGGGGAGCTCGACATAGGTGATGTCCCCAAGCTGAGTTTGAGCATGATCGGTAATGCCAACGGTCACCACGCCGCCTTTCTCCAAGGCCCATTCGTGATCACTACTGTACAGGAGTTCCTCTGGGATTTTGCTCATCTCGAAAGCTCCGAATCAACGCTTATAAAAAGGTGTTTTGACGACCACTGCCTGGTGCACTCTGCCGCGAATATCAACCCCTAGTTCGGTATCGACCTTCGCATACTCGGTAGGCACCAACGCGACGGCGATACTCTTCTTGAGGCTGGGTGAAAAGGCACCGGAGGTTACTCTGCCGATGTTCTCGCCCTCAGCGTTGACAACCGGCGAGCCCGAGCGGGCGACACGGCGCCCCTCAAGAATCAGCCCTGCCAGCTTTCTTTGCGGCTTATCTTGCCGGGTTTGGCGCACCGTATCGACGCCGATAAAATCTTTGATCTTGTCTTTGCAGATCCAGCCCAGTCCGGCTTCGATGGGGTTAATGTCCTCATCGATATCGTTTCCGTACAAGGCATATTTCATCTCAAGCCGGAGGCTGTCTCGAGCGCCTAAGCCGCATGGCGTCACGCCGGCACCGAGCAAGGCGCGCCAGATGGCCACGGCATGGTCGGCAGGGATGTACAGCTCAAACCCGTCTTCGCCCGTGTACCCCGTGCGAGCTGCGATCACACCATCGACACCAGCCACTGAGCAGCTGCTCATCGCAAAGGGCTCTAAGCCAGCCAAGTCAGCAGGCGATAACCCATCAACCAAGGCGACCGCTAAAGGTCCCTGCACAGCGATCTGAGCAAAATCATCACAGGCGTCGACGACTTGTGTCTCGGAGCCGACATGATCACGAATCCAAGCGATATCACGCTCGGCATTCGATGCGTTCAAACAGATAAGAAACTCATCCTCTGCGAACCGATACACGATCAAGTCGTCAAGAAACCCACCCGACTCATTGAGCAGTCCCGCATAGCACGCCTTGCCATCAACAAGCGACGCCACCGAGTTGGTGACCAAGCGGTCAAGGTCCACTAAAGCTCCAGGACCGCGCAGCCAGACCTCGCCCATGTGGCTCACATCAAACATGCCGACGCGGGTTCGAACCGCCTCATGTTCAGCGTTCGCGCCGGTGTATTGCACCGGCATATCCCACCCACCAAAGTCGACCATGCGCGCGTCTAAAGCCACGTGTTCGGCATGAAGGGGTGTTGTACGTTGCTCGCTCATAGGAACTTGCTCCAATCGATGCGCTGCGTTGAGACGCGCTCAGGCATGACTTGTCAAGCGCCGTTAGGCGCGCCTCAAAACCCAACGGATTAAGCGATGAAAGCTGCGCGCCGGCAGAACCCACGCAAAGAAGCGCTGCGCTTTGGCTAATGCTGGCGTCGCGTGAAAGAAACCCCGCCGCCGACCCTCGGCGACGGCCAGGACAAACCGTGCGAACTGGTCAGGGTCGGCCATGGGCTGCTCCGTCGCCACGCGCCGGATCTTTTTCCCGAGCCGTTTGTAGTGGTTCTCGATAGGCTCCGGAAGACCGGTCTCCATCTCTAAGTACTTGTCCCCACGCGGCACCGCAGTGCCCCAAATCGAGGTGCGATAGCTGCCCGGACGGATCACATGAACCGTCAAGCCGAGCGGACCCATCTCCATGGACAACGACTCCGCCATCGCCTCTAGGGCTCGTTTTGAGGCGGCATAAAGCCCCAACAAAGCGGTCGGCATCTGAGTGGAGATCGAAGAGATGAAGATGCTCATGCCCTTCGCCGCAATCAAAGGCGCAATCAGGCGGCTATTAAAATCGATTTGACCAATGGTGTTGATCTCAAACTGGGCTCTAAAATCGGCTCGGTCGGCGCCGACCATTGGAGCGGGATAAGCAGTGCCCGCATTGTGAACAACGCAATCAAGCGAACCGCCTGACCATTCAGCGATCTCCTGTGCGCAAGCCGCACACGAGGCTTCATCGACCAGATCCAAGATACCAACGGTGCCGCCTGCTTGACGCAAGGTCTCACCATCCGAGACGCGTCGAACGGTGCCAAACACTGCCCAGCCGCGACGGAGCGCCTCTTGAGCGATCACCAGACCAAAACCTGACGAACACCCGGTCACGACCATACGGCGGATAGCGACCTGATCAGCCATCAGCGATCACACAAAGCACGCAACAAGGCTTCGACCTGGCGCGTCACGACACCGACAGACGGAATCCGCACCTCTTCGTCAGGACTGTGCGCGTTGTTGATGTCGGGGCCAAAGCTGATCATATCGCATTCGGGCAAAATACGTTTGAGCAAGCCACACTCAAGCCCCGCGTGAATCGCAGTCACCTCGGGTTCCGCGCCTGCGAGGTCGCTAAAGACCTGACGGGTGATCGCCAACATAGGCGAACCCATATCCGGTTGCCACCCCGGATACGGCGCTTGCTGACGCGCCACAAAGCCGTGGGCGTGAGCGAGCGCAGCGATCTGGTCTGGGATTAACGACAAGGCAGCCGCATTCGAGGAGCGGGTGCACAGAATCACAGAGAACTCGTGCTCGTCCATGTCCAAGACGCCAAGGTTGCAGCTGCTCTCAACCAAGCCCGGAATGGTCGAACTCATGGTGATGACCCCGTTTGGGGCTGTGTAGAGTAAACCTAATAAACGCCTAGCGTCGGCGTCTTCGATCACCGCTGACTGGTCGGTTCCATCGACCTCGAACTCAAGACTCCAGTCGGCTTCAGAGTCGACATGGAGCATCTTAAGTTCACCGAGATAATTGGTGAGCAGCCCAGGGATACGAGCAGCCATTTCGCCTCGAACTCGCAAGCGCGCCGTCGCCTCACGCGGGATCGCATTGCGCTTTGAGCCACCGTGGAAATCGATCAGCTTCCAGCTCGCTCCGTCGCGCTCTAAACGCAGCAAAGCTCGACTCAATAATCGAATCGCGTTGCCTCGGTTAAGGTGGATATCCAAGCCGGAGTGTCCGCCTTTAAGTCCGCGCAGACGCACCTCAATGGTCACGTCACCGCTTTGAGCGGGCTCACGGCGAAGCGCGCCGGTCACCAGGCTGTCGGCGCCGCCGGCGCAGCCCACGTACAAAACACCCTCTTCCTCAGCGTCGAGGTTGATCAAGCGGCGACCTGAAAGATACTGATTCTCGAGTTCTCGAGCGCCGCTCATCCCCGTCTCTTCGTCGATGGTAAACAGCAGCTCAAGCGGCGGGTGATCAGCAAATAACCCCTCGCCTGCACCCAAAGCAATCGCAACACCGATGCCATTGTCGGCGCCCAAAGTGGTACCACTTGCGAGCAGGCGGTCTCCGACGACGCGCAGCGCAATCGGGTCCGTTTCAAAGCAATGATCCGAATCTGAATTCTTTTCGGTCACCATATCGAGGTGACCCTGAATAATGACGGTCTGCGCCTCAACACCGGCCCCGCGGCCAGGGACATGGACCACGAGGTTCCCGATGCCATCTCGGTAACATTTGAACCCATGGTCCTCGGACCAACCGATGATGTAGGTGCGCACATCTTCTTCTTGTCCGCTCGGCCTAGGTCTGGCGGCTAACTCACCGAAATGACGCCAAACGATGCTAGGCTCATAAGCCGATAAGACGGATCGGTTGTGTTCGATAATCTGTTCGTTATCCATGGCGGTCCTTCCCTGGCAGGGCACGTTGGCCTGCCTGATGACGTGTGCGAGCGGTTGCAACCTGGCTCGTCTCCAACTACTGCCTATCCATCGGAGAGTAGTCTGTGAACGAGCGCGCCAACCGCCTAGTCTGGATTGACTTGGAAATGACAGGCCTAGATCCGTCGATCAATGTGATTATCGAGATTGCTACCCTCGTGACCGACGGTGATCTCAATATTCTAGCTGAAGGGCCGGACCTGGTGGTCCATCAGCCCGAAGCAGAACTCGACAAAATGGACGCATGGTGCGTCAAGCAGCACGGCGCATCCGGCCTGACCGAGCGGGTTCGAAAAAGCCAAGTCAGTCAAGCTCAAGCCGAGCAGGAAACGATCGAATTCCTAAAGGAATGGGTCGACCCCGGAAGTGCGCCTCTTGCAGGAAACTCCATCGGACAAGACCGCCGATTCATCAGGCAGTATATGACGGACCTCGATGAGTTTCTTCATTACCGACAGGTGGACGTGACCAGCTTTAAAGAGATGGCTCGCCGTTGGTATCCAGAGCTCACAGCCTGGCAAAAGCCGGACGGTCATCGGGCGATGGAGGACATTCGCGCCTCGGTCGCCGAGCTCGCCTATTATCGAGATAAGATCTTTCGCTAGTCGGTGGACTCAGTGTGCGCTGTGCGGCGCGCTGAGCCCTTGATTTCTAGTCGGCTGAATCGCTCCAGACGGGCTTAACCCACCGACCACCGCGACAAGTGGTGGAAAACCTCAGCGCATGAGGTTAGGGGCGGGCGCTGTCCACGGAGAATTCGCATGCGCCCAATCTTGATTTCGATGATTTTGGTCTTAAGTTCGACCGCCTCTGGCGACGAGCGCACCGAAGCACGCGTCGGTCCCACCACCCAAGCCACACCTGACCTTGCGGCCGCAACCGCAGATCAAGCGGCTGCTAAACCGAAGGTGCAGGCACAGACAGGCTGGATTTTTCCAGGGTCATGGTCGGGCGCCTACGAGGCGGATTCGGGCGTCAAAGTGGGTCCCGACACGACGCGCTTTCACGATGCGCTTCGACAACGTTTCATCGCCGGCGCAGCCTACACCGGGCGTTTGCTCAAGGCGAACCTTAGCTTATCGATCTACGCCTACGATGGCGTATCGAGCGTTGATGCGGATCAAAGCTTCACCCGGCCGATCGATCTAAATCAGGCTTTTATCGAGTACCGCTCACCGGTCGGCTTGTGGCGAGCAGGGGTGACCCAATCGCGCTGGGGCTTAGGTCTCGTTGCGGGCGGGCGCTCTGCCTATTCATCGCTGACGCACGACTTTCACTTTGCGACCCCATCAGACATGCCCGCAGGGCTAACCTATGGGCTCAAGCTCGGTGCCTGGACGCTCGGCCTGAGCGGCGCTTTTGTGCTGCGTGATGAAAACGCTGACCTGCTTGAGGGGGATCGGGCGCAACAAGGTGTGGTTGTGCTTCGCTATCAACCCAACACAGCCAACTGGTTAGGGGTCTACAGCGCGTACCGGCGTCAACGAGACGCTGACGACAGCACCCTGACCGCTTTGCTTGTCGATCTAGCCGGTGCCACCGAGCTACCGATCGGTGCCTCCGACCGTTTACGGCTCGCCTTCGAAGCCGCCTACCTTCAAGGCGATACCGACCGCTCACTCAGTGAGGCTGCTTTTGCAGCGGATCAAGACCTGATGACGCTTCAAGCCTTTGGCGGCGCTGCCGTCGCAGGCTTTGAAACGATGAACCGACGCTTAGCGATCGAATTGGAAGCCGGTTACGCCAGCGCCGATCGAAACGCTGAGGACAGCCAGCTGACTCGTTTTACCTTCGACGACAATTATGGCGTGGGTATGATCTTAGTGCGCGGCTTGCTCAGGCACAGTCACGAGCTGGCGGTCGAGCGATCATCGGACCCGAACCGAGTAGGGCAGCCACAGCGTGGTCTAGACCGCCTCAAAACCCAGGGTCGTTTAGCCGGTGTCACCTACGCGAATTTACGCAGCAGCTATCGAATCAAGAGCGGGAAAATGGCGACGGGGCTCCATGTTGGCGCCGTGATCGCCGCCTTACCTCAAGGCAGCGCCGACCCTTACCAAAGCTTTCGGCAAGGCAGCCCAGTTAACGCTTTTGGTCAAGAAAGCGCCTCGGACTTAGGGCTCGAACTCAACACCGGCATCACCTGGAGTGCGCGCCTTCAAAGACGCTATGCGCTTCGGCTAAGTCTCGAAGGAGCAGCCGCACAGCCCGGCGCTGCGATCCGTGGCGCAGAGTCATCGACGATCGTGATGGTGCGTACCGGATTTACTCTAAGGGCTCTTGAAAAGGAGATGAACTAATGCGTCGCTTTCTCCCTATTATCTGGCTTGCTGCGTGCAACCCATCGATCAACCCTGAGGTGCTCGCCGAGCGCCCAGAACAAGGCGCGGGTCCAACCATCATCTTTGACCTCGACGCACGGCCGCTACCCGAGATCCCCTTCCCCAACGATCTCGCCACGCGCCTGGACCCCTCGAGTCCTACCGGGCGCTATTTGAATGTCTCCGAGGTGGCGAGCACGAGCATGGAGTATGAGCTGCGCTCACGCGCCAACACGCTCGACGGCTTTGGCACCTACAGCCCGATCAATGTACGATTCGATCAGCCGATCGATCTGTGCTCGATCGCCCAAGCGCATCACGCTGACGACCTGGTGACCAACGACGCCATCTATGTCGTCGATGTCGAGTCAGGCGAAGCGGTCGCCTTGGATCTTAACCGCGGCTTCTTCCCCTACTTGCTCCCCGGCAACGGAAACTCAGACACACCGAGCCGGCCCCGACCTCGCTATTACGCCAACGACTCGCGTGCGAGTTCAAGCACCCTGATCTTCGATGACCATCCAGAGGACACCAACAATAATGGCGTCCTCGATCCGGGCGAAGACACCGACCAAGATGGCATCTTGGACGGCCCAGAGCGCCAAGCGCTTCCAGCCTGCTCCGTCGCCTGGCGGTATGTTGAAAACACGCTCTGGGAAGCGGACTCCAACACGCTTCAGATCCGTCCGATCCGCCCTCTTTTACCCGGACGCACCTACGCGGTCATCCTCAGCGACCGACTCCAAGACGCAAGCGGTGAGCCGATCCGCTCGCCCTTCGCAGGCGTCAACCACCCCCGGCAAACCGCAGCGCTGAAGAAGCTGGTTCCCCACCTCGACGGCTTAGGCGTCGGCGTGGACTCCATTGCCTTTGCCTGGACCTTCACCACGAGCACCGCAAGTCAGGACCTCTTTGCGATTCGAGCAGGGATGTATGGGTACGGAAGCCTCGGCTGGTTAAGCGAGCAATACCCTGCCGAGTGGCAAAGCCTGCATCGACTTATCGACGCTGACGACCCGGACCTTGAGTCCGACTCGCCGATTCACCTGATGACCGGCGATCGGCTGGCGTCACTGTTAGCGCAGATCGGTCCTGAGACCGGTTTGATTGAGGACGACTCCGGCGCGCGCAGCTTGCTCAACTCGATTCGAAATCTAAACTACCTGATCTCAGGGACCTTTATCGCGCCGAACTTTATGGTCGACCGCGACGAGCTCGCCGGACGAGGTTGCGCAGACCATCAGGGCGCACCGGCGACGGGCGAATGCGCCTATCCAGACGACGAAGACGAGATCTTCGACATCGATCGCACCCGAGGAACCGCCGTGGTCGGCGAGGGGCGGGTCACCTTCTGGTGCGCTATTCCCAAAGACCAATACCGGCCTGTCGATGGTCAACCCTTCCCCGTGTCTTTGTACGGTCATGGCTACACCTCGACGCGCTTTGAGATGCTTGGATTTGCTGGGTTCCACGCCCGCATGGGTATCGCCACGTGCTCACTCGATAGTTTTGCCCACGGCTTAGCGGTCCCCGCCGAGCTCCAAGGCGTTGTGGATAGCATCGCAGGGGGTTATTACGGACGCGGCTTGGTCGCCGCGCTGATGGACGGTCGCGCACGTGACCTCAACAACGACGGCACCGTCGACTCAGGCGGCGACTTTTGGACGGCTGATACCTTCCACACGCGCGACGCCGTGCGGCAAACGGTCAGCGACTGGATGGCCTTTATCCGGGTGCTCCGAAGCTTCGATGGTCAGCGCCAATGGGACCTCGGCTTGATCGGCGCTGACGGCGCTAATCTGTCCGGCGTCGCGGGCGACTTGGACGGTGATGGCCGTGTCGATCTAGGCGGTCACAACACCCAATATTTCGGCTGGGGTCAAAGCCTCGGCGGCATCGTCTCAGGCGTGGCAGCCGGAGTGGAGAGCTCGCTGACAGCGGCCGCTCCAATCGCTGGCGCTGCCGGATTGCTCGATGTGGGCGTTCGCTCGGTTCAAGGTGGGGTCAAAGAAGGTGTCCACTTGCGCTTTATGGGCTTGATGGTGACCGCCTCGCCGCATGGCTCGAAAACTCGCCTGAGTTTTGTAGCCTCGAACATCAACGACGACGCCACCGTCCCAATTGGCGAGATTGATGCCCTGCGAGCGGGCGATAAAATCCAAGTCGAAAACCATCGAAACGGCGAGGTGCGAGCGATCACAGCGCGTCCAACAGGTGAGCATGCTGTGGTGCGATTGCACATCCCAGCCAATGCGATGCGCGGCGTCGAAAAGGCGAGACTCGCTGACCTTTATCCAGGCTCAGATGGCCTGATCGTGCCGCGTGAGATCGACCCGAGCTGGATTGAAAAAGAGGGCTTAGGTGACCCGCTCACGATCACCATCACTCGCGTCGACGGGACCGTTGAGACGGTCGACACGTTCGGTGCGCTCACTGATAACGAAGGCAACGCGAGCCGAGAGATCCCCTTGTTTCAAGGCCTTTACTTGGTCCCTGGAACGCCACTGCACGCCGTCGCTTTTGGGGTCGGCAAATACCGCTCGACTCCGGACTACCGACGCTTTGTGGCGATTGCGGCGACGGTTCTTGAAGCGGGTGACCCCGTCAGCTTTGCTCGCTACTACTCTGAATCACCCTTCAACGTTGACGCCTACGACCCCGACGCCATCCCGGGAACAGCCACCCTCGTGGTTCCAACCGTCGGTGACATGAACGTCCCGGTAAACACCGGCGTCGCCATGGCGACTGCGGCGCATATCATCTCGCTGACCGAAGCCGAAAACCCGTCGGCTTATGCCCACTACGGACGAAGCCAAGGTCAAGCGCTCGCCGACGCCTTTGCGCTTGAGGGCGTCACCCGAATGCGTCGATGGACCGTGGGCGAGCCAGGGAACCGCCCGGTCTGGACTGCGGAGACGAACCCGAACGGCATCCAATTTGATCCGGACGATATGGATCAAAGCACGGACGCCTGGAACGAGCCTGGGTTTGCAGAGCTTGGCGCCTTGTGCGCGGCGGGCTCTGATCACTTGAGCTGTCGCTATCCATGGGCCTGCGGAGGCGAGACGCCTTGCCAGCCGCTCAAAGCTCAGAAGGCATTAGATGATGGTCGCATCAGCGCCTTGCGGATGCCGGTCGTCTCGCCAACGGGCGACCATGGCTTCTTGTATCCAGACCCCGACGCTCGCTTGTCGGGTGGTTATGATATCGACGGTCACATGGTCAACTTAGTCGGCTGGTTCTTTCGCAGCGGCGGCCGTGAGCTACCTCAAGAGCTGTGTATGAATGTACACCCTGCGACCGTGATTCCGACCTGCGTCGACGAGGTCTGCACGCCCGGGCCCGCCGCCGGTGATGCGGCAGCCTGTGTCAGCGATGAAGACTGTGCTACGCTGTATGCGCTGGGCGTCCCTCATCCTGAGGACCCGGCTTATGCAGAACGCGACCTCGCCGACCCCAGCGATGCCGATCGTCACGTCTGCGCTTGGATTGAGGAGTTGGGTGAATGATCTTCGCAACGCTGCTGATCGCGTCCGTGGCGTGCAACTCGCATTGGCCTGAAGAAGACGGCAGCCGAGGCCCGCGAAACGCTGTCCTTTGGGCAACGCAAGACAGCACAACGGACAGCTTAACGCTGCAACACTCCGAGCAAAATGATCGGTCGGTGATCCTTCAAGCGATCGCCGGTCGAACCATGACTCGCAGCGGTCAAACCTGGCAGGCTTTTGGAACCGACGAGCTGATCGACCCTGGATGCTACCTTTCAACAATGGGCCGGTTGGGTGACACCTGTTTTGGCGACATGATCGATGATGAGGAGCCGATCGAACCAGGGCTCGAGGCGTCGATCTCGGTACCGACTTACGGCTCTCCTAGCGCCTCTGGGCGATCCTTCTTTGATATCGCTGAACCGCCCAGATTAAGCTGCACTGGCGGCGGCGACGGCAACGGCAACCTGCGCATCAAAGTTCAAGCCGACGAGACAGGGCCGCTGATTGCGCTGGTGTCGGTCAAAGCGAATGGTCAGACCTTGCGCGAAGAGGGTGTCTTCCTCAACGGTTCGGCGGTGATCAATCTTCAGATCCCGGATCAATTGGACGTGACCGTCGAGGCGCGACTGATGGATCGAGCCGGACAGGTTGGCGAAGCCGAAACCGTTGAGGTGATCGCCCCTGCATCGGGTTGCAGCCACAGCGCGCTCAGCGCGTTGATCTTACTCGGCTTGGTGGGCTTGAGACGTCGTCAACCCATCGAGGGCTAAGCGATGATCGCTGCGGGACTAACCTTATCGATGATGCTGCAATGCCCCATGGCGTGGCCGAACTCGGCAGAGCACCAAGCGGCTGCCCCCGCCAACGCCGTCATCTGGGTGATTGAAAGCCAAGCCGGCGAACAACTCGAACTCCAGCCCAGCGAAAACCGGCAAGAGCGGGTCCGCTTTGACGCCGACCAAGACCTGCGCATCCACGGGGTCGGCTGGATCGGATTTTCGAGCCGTGAGCCCCTTGAGCAGGGCTGCTATGAACTCGGGAATTTGCCGATGACCTCGATGTGTGCGGATTCAGCAACCGACGACGAAGCGCCAAACCGACCTATTGTTCACGCCGAGATGGCGCCGCGCAGCTACGGAACTGGAGACAATGGTAGCGACGGTGAGGACCTACCGGCGATCTTCAACTGCCCGACCCAACCCCCTTTCTCGTTCGGCAATATGACGCTGAACATCGAAACCGATGAGCCGGGACCGGTGATCGCTGTCTACTCCGTCAAGTCAGGCGATCAGTTGATCCTCGAGGATGCGCTGTTCCTGCAAACGAGCGCGCAGATCCGGCGGCAAGTTCCCGACCAAGGCGAGCTCACGGTTGAGGTTCGAATTATGGATCAAGCCGGACAGACAAGCGCAGCCACCGCGGTCACCCCTGAGCGCACTGAAGGTGGATGTTACCATCTCCCACCGAGCCTTTGGCTGCTCGGCGGTCTATGGGGTTTGAGAAGACGAAGGGTCTAGCTCGACCTCGATGCCTTGTCGCTTGGGCGGAGGCGACCAAGGTCGAACCGACTCATCGCGACCAGCCCATACCTTCATCACATCCAGGTCGTGCAGATGCGTGGGGCGAACATTCGCTAACGCGGCGGCCATGTTCCCGGGAACTTTCTCGTTTTCATCGCTCAGCGCCTGAATCAATTGTTTGACCCGGACGCGCTTGAGACCCTCTTGAGAGCCGCACAGATTGCAGGGTAAAATCGGAAACGCCATGAGCTCAGCGTAGCGACGCAAATCCGCTTCTGCGATCCCCATCATCGGACGAATGACGACGTTTGCGCCGTCGTCACTGTTCAGCCGAACGGGCATCGCTTTGAGCTGGCCTGAGTAGAAAAGGTTGAGCAGTAAGGTCTCATTTGCATCATCACGATGGTGACCCAAAGCGATGGTCTTGCAACGAAGCTCCTTCGCTACTCGGTACAAAATACCGCGCCGTAGTCGGCTGCATAAACTGCAATAGGTTCGGCCTTCATCAATCTTTTCGCTGACCACTGAATACGTGTCTTGGCGAATGATCTCGTACGCAAAACCTTGCTGCTCGAGCCACAACCTCAATGGTTCCCCATCGTAGCCCGGCTGGACCTGGTCTAAGTGGACCGCAAGCAACTCAAAGCTAAACGGCACCTTGTCGCTAAAACGCTCAAGTAAGCACAACAAAGCGTAGCTGTCTTTGCCTCCGCTAAGCGCCACCATGATGCGATCACCGGCGTCAACGAGTTGGTATTCTCGAATGGTGGCCCCAAGCTTACGCACCAACTTCTTTTCGAGCCGGTGAAGCTCGACTTGCTCGGCACGGGTCAACCCCCGAACCGTTTGACCTAAAGGCGCGTCGCTCCGACGATCACCTTGAGCAATTGCGCGCTGCATGAGGTCTAGCGCGCCGGCGCAACATGAAACGCACCGCTGAGCTCACGAGTGTCGCCCGTGGTGGATCTTAGCGTGACGGTGAACTGACCCTTAACCGACTCATCACTAAACTCAGTAATCGCGAGCGTTCCCGTGTGGCTCGAATTGGTGATCCATGGACCATTATCCTGGTAAATCACTTGATCGTTTTGATCATCTAAAGTGCGGCAAACCGGCATCTCACCTGCGCTCAGCGCATCGCGCAAGGTGGTCTCGTCGCCCATCGCCCGCACATCAAGAGTCAAGGTGCCTGCGTTGATACGCGTCGTATCCCACGATCCATTGCTCAGCGTCGTTCCGTCACTGAGCACCATGGTCCCCAGCTCAGGCTCGGCGCCGTCCCAGCTGACGCCGCAGGGCGCATCGCCGCCGCACGCAGCGAGTATCGAAAGCGTCATCAGCACGGTTGAGCGCAACATAAGATCCTCCTCAGGCGCCGCCGCTCTAGCCCGGCTACTCGGGCAAAGGAAGTCCAAAGCCCTTGTATGTCTCGCCCAGGCGACGCATCGAAGGGCCATGTCAGAGTCTCTTTTGCCCTCAACCCGGCGCGGCCGGATCATCCTTTGTGCGGTGCTGCTGGGTTGGCTCTGGCCCTTTCCCTACTTCAACACCGTGCTGCCCGATGGCACGATCAACAACCCCAACGAGGTCACACGGGTCTACGCAGTCGCTGCGCTCGTTGACGACCAAAGCTGGGCGATCGATGCGCCGATCAAGCGCTGGGGCGGCGTCGATGACAAAGCGAAGCGAGACGGTAAGCTCTATTCGTCTAAAGCACCGGGAACGACCTTGGTCGGAGCGCCGCTTTACCGGGTGTATCGCCTCTTTGGAGCCCCCTTAGAGAAACGTGAACTCACCTGGTTTTTAAGGGTGCTCGTCGGCATGCCCTTTAGCCT
The DNA here is from genome assembly GCA_040260805.1 of Myxococcota bacterium. Classification (GTDB taxonomy): domain Bacteria; phylum Myxococcota; class UBA4151; order UBA4151; family UBA4151; genus CACGMS01. Next base: position 17,924 of record JBDQPD010000060.1, read on the forward strand.
CTTCTTGCTGCTCTTAGTGCGGCGAGAGCTGGTCCGAATGAGCGATGAAGACCGCGCCGACGGCGTGGTCTTATGCCTCGGGCTTGGATCGATGATCTATCCCTACACCTTGGTCTTTGCCGGGCATGCCATGGCGACCGCTATGGTCTTTGCCGCCTACGTCTACGGTCGCCGCAATGATCGCGCAGGGATGCTCATTTTTGGCTTCTGCGCGGCGGCGGCGCCAGCCCTCGAATATCCGCACGCGCTGGCGATCATCCCGCTCGGGCTTCGCTATCTTTGGGCGCAAGGACGCAGCGGCTTGTGGCGGCGCATGGCGCACGGCGTCGCCGGCGGCTTGATCCCCATCGTCGCCACCTGCTTTGCGCAAGCTAAGATGTTCGGGTCCGCCTCAAAGACAGGCTACAGCTTCTTAGAAAATACAGCGTACAAAGATCTCCACGGCGAAGGGTTCTTTGGCTTGAGCGTACCCCAACTCGAGCGCCTAGGTGCCGCTCTGTTCTCGGTCGAGTTGGGCATGTTCATCTGGACCCCGCTGCTGCTGCTCGGCGCAATCGGGCTGACCCGCAAATCGTCCAGTGTTCAATTTTCGGACCGTTTATGGATCGCTGCGGTAATCAGCCTGGAGCTTTTGTTTCTTGCCAGCCACGGCGGCTGGCGTGGCGGCTGGTCGGTCGGGCCGCGCTACATTCTGCCCGTGGTGCCCTTCTTAGCGCTCGGGCTCGCCTATCCGTTTCGTCCTGCCCTGTTCGGCAGCCTGGCTGGGTTATCGATTATCGTATGCGGTCTACCCAGCGCCATCTATCCGCACCTGAGCGAGGTCTTCTCAAACCCGTGGGGGAGCTTCGTGCTGCCAGCGCTCAAGAGCGGCTTAGCGCCTTATCAGCCAGGTCCTTACGCGGCTGGTGCTGCCTGGGGTCCTGGCGTGATCATCGGCGGGCTCACGGTGGCGGCGGCATGCAGCGCACGCCTAGTGGGCGGCCGAGTCGGTTTAGCTGCCTTGTTCCCAGCGATCTTAGTGTTCGCTGTGGTGATGCGCTCGATCCCCGAACACGACCAGTCGGCAGCCCGCGCTGAGACCTGCCGCTTGTATCGCCTATGGGAGCCCAGGGTGCAGCGGCCCGATCAGTGGACTCAGGCCGCCCAATTTGATGCAGAGCGCTGTCGCTCAAGCGCCGCGATCAAGGCGCTCAAAGTCAACAAGGAGCAACGATGACTGAGCTCAATATCAAGCGAATCGCAGGCGCGGTCGTGCCGCTGTCCTTGTTCGTGCTCGCCTACGTGATCCTCACCCCCCCCAAATGGTCCGATGCGCTTCGATCAACGCTCAACAAAGAGCCGGGTCTGGTGGTAGTCGATGACGCCATGCCCTATGACCCGAGCGATCTAAAGGGCATCATCTGGATGCCCGAATCAGCCTTCCGAGCGAGCACGCTAAAGCGCCTCAAGCGGGTGCTTTGGCTGCGACCACAAGGAGCTCAAGAGGCGCCCTTGGTCGGCACCACGCCGACCGCGTGCAAGGCGCGTTTTGGCGCCATGCTCTGCGTCGTCGACAAAGCCGAGAAAGAGCCTTGGCGCTTGAGCAACCACCTCAAAGGGGTCCAAGCGCAAACCTCGCAAGCGCAGTGCACCAGCAGCTCGAACACCAGCAAATGTGTCTACGGTGTCAACGACTGGGAGTACTTGCGGCGAGAGAAGCATCAATTTGCGGGGCGCGAACACGACTGCATCTGGAGTCATCCGGTAGCGGGTGAGCCGGTGGTGATTCGCGTGTTCGGTTTGGAAGCCGGACAGTACCTGTTTAGATCGGGTATCGACGACAGCGGAATGCGCGGCGAGTTGCCGCCCGTCGAGATCGAGATCGAGACCATTAAAGCAGGTGAAAATATAAGGTTATCAGCGGGTAAGGACAAGGGCTACGCGCAGACGAGGTTGCCGCTGCTCACCGAGACGAGTGACCTCGTGCTCAAGGTCAGGAGCGCCAAAACTGGAGCGCGATTTTTCTGCTGGGATTTGTTGCGCAAGCATTAGCGCGACGCCGTTGGAATTTACGGTCAATGCCGCTAGGCTAATCGCATGATCAAACGCAGCCTCATCGTCCTTTGTTTTGCATCTTGTTCTGCGCTGGTAGCGGATGTCCCCGACGGAGGGGGTATACCGGCTCCAAACGATGCGGGCGCTGTCGCTGATACGGGCTATGTCGCAGGTCTGAACTGCGCCGACGATGAGCGCGCCGATGAGGTCGGGCGTGTCTGTGTCCCCACGATCGGAACAGCCGCCTGCGCAGCGGGCGCCTCAGTGCATCCCGAGCATCAGTGGCTCCAAGCCGCCGACACGGTGCTGCACGCAGCTCCGAATGGGACCGGCGACGGCAGCAGCGCAGCCCAAGCCGGCAGCTTGCCGGCGATGGTCGCAGCGGCGGGCGACGGCAGCACCGCAATTATTCTGGCGCAAGGTACCTACGC
>JBDQPD010000196.1:0-2926 GCA_040260805.1 Myxococcota bacterium
ACCAAGCCCAACCCGCTCATCTCATGGACTTGAGTCCGCGCTGGGTCGCGTTTGAGCGACTTCTCGAGCGCTTCGGTCACCAAGTCACGATGCTCCTCAGCGTCCATATCGATGAAATCGATAATGATCATACCGCCCAGGTTGCGCAGACGTAGTTGATGAACAATCTCAGGGATCGCCTCAAGATTCGTCCGCAGGATCGTCTCCGCTGGATTCAGCTTACCGACGTATGAGCCCGTGTTGATGTCGATCGCGGTCAGAGCCTCGGCTTGGTCGATGATGATCGAGCCCCCCGACTTGAGCCAGACCTTGCGCCCAAGGGCTCGGCGCATCTCGTCACCCACGCCAAAATGATCCCACACCGTCTCGCGACCATGCCAACGGTGCACCATAAATTCTTCGCCTGGCTGAAGCTTTTTCAAAAACGCTTCGACCTCAGCCGCCAGCGAGTCATCGTCGCAAAGCACCTCGACGGCACCCTCAGGATTGAGATCTCTGAGCGTCCTTAGGTGAAGGGGTAAATCCTCCCACACCAAGCCCGGAACTGCGGACGTTTTGACGCTGTCGCGAACCACGCCCCAGAGCCGGTCGAGAAAGGCGATGTCCCGCTTGATCGCTAGGTCATCAGCCCCATCTGCAGCAGTCCGGGCAATATAGCCCGTCCCTGACGAGGTCCTGTTCTCAACGATGAGCTGCCTCAACCGGTCACGCTCAAGATCGTTCTCAAGGCGACGACTGATCCCTATATGGTCGCTCGTCGGCATCATCACCAGATGACGACCAGGCAAACTGATCTGACAGGTTAGGCGAGCACCCTTGGTCGAAATAGGAGCCTTCTGGACTTGAACCAAAAGCGTATCGTTGGGTTTGATGACCTCTTCAATCCGGGGGCGACTGTCTTCATCATGATCACCTGCTAAATCCGAGACATAAAGAAAGCCCGCTTTCTCGAGACCAATATCAACAAAGGCTGCCTGCATCCCCGGGAGCACACGGGCGACGCGACCAAGGTATAAGTTGCCCACCCCCGAACGCTCGTGACGTCGCTCGACTTGCAAGTCGACCGTGCGCGCCTCTTCAAGTTGCGCCACGCGAGTTTCGCCAGGAATGGTTGAGATCAGTAAGCGAGTGGTCATAGTCGCCTGCTTACAAAAAACGCAAAGGACCGGAAATCCGGTCCTTTGCGATGAAGTTCAGCATTGTGTGTGTGTGTGTACCCGAGTCCGATTGAAATAGGTGGTGTGCCAAGCTTCGTTACATAGAAACGCAATGCACATGCCAACCATCTGTTCGAACTATTTATCAAGGACTTACACCGCACCATGCGACATCTAAAGCGCATGCGTGCTTAAAATTTAGGCATTAACCATTCATCGAATCGAGGAACTCTCGGTTCGATTTGGTGCTCTTGAGTTTACTCAGCAAAAACTCCATCGAGTCGATCACATTGAGCGGATGCAGGAGCTGCCGAAGGATCCAAACACGATTCAAACTGACCCCGTCGATGAGCAACTCTTCTTTACGCGTCGCGCTCTTGTTGATGTCCAAACACGGAAAGATGCGCTTCTCCATCAACTTGCGATCCAGATGAATCTCCGAGTTGCCCGTTCCCTTGAACTCTTCGAAAATCACCTCATCCATCCGCGAGCCGGTATCGATCAAAGCGGTCGCAATAATCGTGAGCGAGCCGCCCTCTTCAATGTTACGAGCAGCACCAAAGAAGCGCTTAGGCTTCTGGAGTGCATTCGAATCGACACCGCCGGTGAGAATCTTACCCGAAGCAGGGACCACCTGGTTGTAAGCTCGAGCTAAGCGGGTGATCGAATCCAAGAGGATGACGACATCCTGCTTGTGCTCCACCAAACGCTTTGCCTTTTGAATGACCATCTCGGCGACCTGCACATGTCGAGCAGCGGGCTCATCAAAAGTGGATGAGATCACCTCACCGCGCACGGAGCGCACCATGTCGGTGACCTCTTCAGGGCGCTCGTCAACGAGCAAAACGATCAGATGAGTCTCAGGGTGATTGGTCGCAACGCTGCGCGCCAAATCTTGCAGCAGAACGGTTTTACCTGCTCGAGGCGGAGCAACGACCAAGGCACGCTGACCTTTACCGATCGGTACCAGCAAATCGATAATTCGACTCGCCATCGAGTCAGGCAAAGTCTCAAGGTGAAGACGCTCATCGGGATACAGCGCAGTCAGGTTGTCAAAGCCGAGCTTGAATCGGTTACTCAGCGGGTCATCGCCGGTAACGCTTTCGATTTTGAGCAAAGCCCAGAGCTTCTCCGAATCCTTCGGAGGCCGCACGAACCCTTTGATCGAGTCGCCGGTCTTGAGGTTGTAGCGCCGCACCATGCTCGGCGACACATAGATATCCCAATCACTGCGGGTGTAGTCGTTGTGGTGAAAGCGGAGCATGCCGTAGCGCTCGGGTAAGACCTCAACGACACAATCCGCCGCAATGCGGCCGCCAGCTTCATAATGGGACTCGAGCACAACGGAGACAAGCTCCGTCCACCGGTAATCATCAGGATCTTCAATTTTTAGATCTTTGGCGATCTTGGTGATCTCTCGTGTCTTCATTTGAAGAACCTCAGCCATCACCACTTGTTCACCGCACGCGGTCGCCACCACTTCGGGAAGCTGCGCATCGGGCTGCGCCTCGATTCGCCTCGTTTGGATCTCGATCCTCTCGGACGCGCCGGGGTGCGAAACCGCGGCGACCGGAAGGCATAACAGGGCCAGGGCTAGAAGGGGCGCGATTCTTCTCAACGGCACTACCGGAGTCGGACCCGTATCTGCGGGAGGGGCGTGGACGCAGCCGGGCCTGGAGGCCCGGCTGCATCCATCCATTGCCTTATCGATTGATCGTGAACTCGTCGAGCACGTCTCCGTTCACGTCGATGAAGCGCGAGGTGAACGT
>JBDQPD010000140.1:0-8130 GCA_040260805.1 Myxococcota bacterium
GTTAAATGCCTGCTGCTCAAAATCTAAATAGAGCTTAGCAGCCACCGCGCCGCCCACCCCAACGAGCATCGTTGAGCCAGCGACCACAAACTTACGCAGTCGCTTAGAGCGCTGCTCAGCGGTGAGCTCGATAGGCGCCGACGAGCGAGCGATCACCGACTCAGGGATCGCCTCGCCAAAGACCTTAGCCGCCAGCGCATCAACGGCTTGGTTGAGCTCTTGAATCAGCTCATCAATGCTCGAATAAACGAGGGTTAAACGAGCAGCGACGCTCGCCTCATCCACGCGCAAAATCTTCATGTTGAGCATAAATCGCCCGCCGACTTTACCGACATCGGCGCTGAACAATAAGGGCACACCGAGCGCGCCGCCAAGCTCAGCTAAGCAGCCATCGTCGGCGCAACCGAGCACCGCTTTTTGTTGCTCCATCGAGAGCATGGCTTGCAAGTCGGAGCTGCCCAGTACGCTGCTGAATCGCTCGGTCGCTTTTAGGCGACTGAGCACCGCCTCGTTGATCAACCGTGCAGCGGCAGGCTCGATGCCGCTGACCGCCACCACGTCAAGGGCGGCCATTCCAGGGCGGCTGTCCACCACGGGCTCAGGTTTTGGCGGCTCAGGCTTTGCGACAGGGGCGCGGGCAGGCATGACCACAGGTTTTGGCGTGGCAGTCTTGACCATCTTCTTCTTCGCTCTTTTTCGCCGACGACGACGTTTCTTTCGCCGGCGCTTGCGCTGAGCCATTGCGTCGGTTGCGATCACAGATTGAGATGGAATCAATCCGTCAACGCCGCCTTGAAGCAGGAGAATAAGCAACGCAGATGTCATCACGATCGCCCTCCAGCTGGTGCGCCTTTTTAACTAACTCGATCTGCCGACGAGTTCGAGCACAAATTAGTTCAATAGCTAGTCCAGGCGATCCTCACCGGGGACAGCTAACCGAGGTGAGCATGTTCTCACCGGAGCGCTACTCAACGCTCCGAGCTGTTTTGCTTCAATGATACTTTCCTCTAGGGTCAGGGCGCAGGGCTGCCCAGAGCAGCCATCTAGGGCATATCGCTCACGGGAACGAACCGATCATGTGGACCGCTCTGGGTGTCGCTGTCTTCTTAAGTCTACCCTTTGTGATTCACGTGCTGCGCTCAAAGGGCGCTCAAATCAGTAAGGAGCTGCAGACCAAGGCGGATCAACGCTTCATGCTCTCGATCGAATTGGATCGGCGCGATAAGGTCTATCGCTTTGGCGACAGCCTCACTGCGCGCGTGGCGCTAAGACCCCAACGCGCATCCGGCGAGGCGAGTCTGCGAGTCGGTATTGGGTATGCGTTCAAGAGCGAAGGACAAGCCGATCGATTAGTCCAGGACGTTGAACTCTCGGTGCCTGCGCTTTTACCAGGTGAAGAATTTGAGACCACCGTCGCCTTTCAGGTGCCCTCAGGCTTGCCAAGCTACGCAGGCTACTTCGCTGAGCTCATCTGGGGTGTTCACGCTGAATTCGACAGGAGCTTGAGCCATTGGGACGCACAAAACCGCGCCGACTTCACCCTCTTACCCGGAACCCATGACGCGCCCGAGGCGCTCAAAGAACCGGCTTCAGAGCTCGTGCCAACCGTCGGCGGCAACGGCGAGGTTCGTTATCGGCGCTTCATCGACGCTCAACAAGAAGCCATGCTGCGGTATGGCTCGACGTTTGGAGCCGTCGGGTTTTCGCTTGCGGGTCTGGGGATGCTGGGTGTGTTCACCGGTGAGGTCGTCCAGCTTTTAGCCGGACCGGAGCTGGTCTTAGTCAACGGTGACTGGATGCCAGTGGAGCCTTGGCAGCCAAATTTAAACCCGGTGATCAGGTTCATCGCGCAAGGTTTTGGCCTTGGAGTGCTGGCTCTATTCGCCGCCATTCCATGCCTCTTTGGGTATAAGCTAGCTAAAGTCGCCTGGCGTGAGCACCTGCGCATCGCTTGGGTGGAGCGACGCCTCGGTCAGGTCGAGCTTGTCCCCCTCGAGCCCGCTGAAGTGGGCGCGCCATGGACCGGCGAGATAAAGCTCTGCGCCAAGCAGGATATGACATTGGAGGTTCTGGAGCTCAAACTCGTCGAAGAAGAGGTCGTGGTGCGCGCTCGAACGCGCCGGAAAAACCCAACGTTCGCTCCTCGTATCTTGGGTGAATGGTCGGTCGGTCGGCATGATCAGCTGATGCTCAACGCTGATCAGTTGGTCACCATCCCCTTTGAAGGTGTGGTCGGCACCGAGCTGCCTGGCTCATGGCAACTCGCCGCTAAAAGAGAGCACTATGAGGTGCATCACCGCTGGGTTCTTCGGGCATGGATCAAACCCACCCTCGAAGCGCCCATCGTCAAAACTTGGGTTTTAAGATTCTCGCCATCGAGCGACTATCAGCCCATGGTCTGTGAACCGAGCACGCACCGCTGAGTGGAGCGGCTCAAACGGCGACCGCCGTGACGATGGCTTGCGGGGTGTCAGCGGGTGGCTGTAAGAGCGGTCGTGCTTGGCTCGAAGCGGGCATGGAAGCCTTGATAGGCCGCCGGTTGCTGAGCTCAACATCGCCTGATTGGAGGATCACACGGTGATCAGTCTCTTGTCTTTACTCATCGCTGCGCCTGACGTCGCCCAAGACCGTCCCCGCGTCGCGGTTTTGGAGATGGAGGCGATCGCAGGTGTCGATAAGGGCGTCGCCCGCTTGGTCAACGAAATCCTGCTGGCTCGCATCGGCATGAGCGGCGTCTTTGGCAGCGTCATCGGCAGCAGCGATATCCGGGAGATGATCAATCTTGAGCAGCAAAAAAACATCCTGGGTTGCCAAGAAGAGAGCTGCATCGCCCAGCTCGGCGGTGCCCTCGGTGTCCCTCTGATGATCGTGCCCACCTTAGGTAAACTTGGCGATGACTACCTCATCACCTTGAAGATCACCGATGTGGAGGAGGCTAAGGTACTGGTGCGCCAAATCCTGATCGTCCCCGATGAGGCCTCGATGGCTAAGGGGATGACGTGGGTCGTCAAGGCGTCGTTGGCGAGATACCAGCATCGTCCCCCTCCACCCACACTCACGTTTGCGCCTAGGAAGACCACAGGCTGGAGACCACCCGCTTGGGTTCGACCCGCAGGAATGAGCCTTCTCGGGGTGGGCGTGGCGACCTCCGCTGGCAGCTACTTTCATTACGCTAGCGCCTCTGATGACTACGCCGCCTCAAACCATCGAGCCACGCCTTATCAACGCTATGTCGATGCGACCACCGAGGCGAATCGAATCCTAGCCGCTGGTGTCAGCCTCTCAGCTATTGGCGCCCTACTCTGGAGCCTCGCACCATGAGAACATTGATGATCGGGCTGCTGCTCAGCGGCTGCTACTCAGCCGAGGCAATTTATGAGGACGGTGAAAAGGTCGAAGGCTGTCGGGGTAACGACTCCAGCAGCTGCTGGGTTCCGGGTAATCGGGCATGCATTAATGGGCGCTGCGTGGCGGTGGATGAGGACTGGACCGGTCCGGTAAACTGGTACTGCGGCGACGGCAGGAACAACGAAGATGAGGAATGTGATAACGGCTCAAGCGACAACGCCGATGATGCCGCCTGCACGCTGAGTTGTCTCAAAGCCACCTGTGGCGATGGCCTGCTCCGAGCTGACCTCGAGGACGACGACTCAGACTACGAGGCTTGCGATGATGGCAACGATGAAGATGGTGATGGTTGCAGCGCAGACTGCGAGATCGAGTAGACCACCTCAGGCGCACCCAGCGAAGCTCCGAGCACAGACAGAACTTAGACTCAGCGCACCTGCGCTGGTTTCAGATCCGAACCCAGCGCCAGTAAAAAAATAAACCCGCCAGCGCTAAGGCTGGCGGGTGGCGGGGCGGACGGGACTCGAACCCGCGGCCTCCGGCGTGACAGGCCGGCGTTATAACCAACTTAACTACCGCCCCAGACGGTAAGGCAGACTCACATCTACCCGTTGGTGAGCCGGCTTATGAAGTTTGGTTTTTCGCCTGTCAAGCGTGAAGAGGTTCAAAATGATGACGTTGATGGCCAATCATCTACAACTCAACTCGCACCTACTTGCTGTTTCGGTGGCGTGGCCGCCAGGGTGCTCTGAGCCGTTTTGGATCAGCATATACAGAGAGCAATATGGACCAGCAAAGCAACACGTCGGATACCCCCTCAAGCCTCAAACCCGTCAACCTCGCTGTCGCCGCAGCGGCGGTCGTTGTTTTAGTCAGCGCGTGGAGCTTTTGGCCGAGCTCAAGCGATCAAGACCCGGGGCCGCCGCGCCTCGACCTAAGCCTAGACATCACAAAGGGTGAGCGGCTCCATGATGTGAAACGAGGTCAGGGCGACCAAGTCGACCAAGTCGCCTTCATTATCGCTCAAGGCTCTGACCAAAAGATCTGGTTTGAAGGCAGAATTACGGAGGTGGTGAGTTCGGTTTCATCGATTCACTTTTATCGCCGCGCTGAGCGACGAGAGATGATCGCTACCGTGCGACAAGGTTCAAGCACCCATTTGCTTGCGAGCAGCGGCGAGGCCTTTGTTTTGAGCCCTGAGCTCAACAGCGTCGGAAAGAGAACGCCACTGCGCGCCGAAGCCCAACACTTCGCCTGGGTCGCAAACGACGATGACGGTGCGCATGTTCTGTTCTTCAACGGCGCGACCTTCACGCTCGGCGAGGCGATGTCGAGTATGAGCTCGATCAAGGCCACCGAAGATGCCCAGACGGTCACCGCAGAGGGTGTGTACAAAGGCGCCAGCGCCTATGGCTACGACACCCACGTTTTTAGTCGGCACAATGGAGGTGAGTTCGTGCGGCTTAAAAAGTTGGGCGACACATCGTTTACCTTGATGGGTCGCAAACCCGCCGGCGCCTGGCACGTCGTGGTCGATCATCAAGTCAGCGAGCCCTTTTCATCGATCAAGCAATACAAACAGGCCGAAGACGTCGCGCGGCTAATGTACTTAGGCCAGCGCAAAGACGGCTGGCGGGTCATCGTTGAGAGCCGGGTCAAAGACGACGCTAAGCAGGCGCAGCATGGGCCCTTTGATTGGCTCGGAAGCGCCGGTCGCGGCCCATGGCTTTACGATGACAAAGCCCCTTACGATCAGTTTCACTTCGTCGCTGGCCGCGGTGAAAACCAACACGTCGGCTTGTACGCAAGCGGCAACGGCGTTGAGCTGAGTCCAGCGTTTAAGATCGTCACCTACCAGAACCAAAAAGCTGGCGGCAAACCCCTTTATCAAGGCGCAAAGGAGTCGAGTGTTGCGATCATTCATGGGGCGAGCGCCGGGGCAGACTATGACGCGATTAGCCGGCTCAAACTGATCGAGAAGGGCGCAAACTATGCCTATGTGGGCGAAAAAGAAGACCGCTTGGTCATCGCCCACGGCAGCAAACCGCTAAGCGCCGCCGACCAAATCCTAGTCTTTGGCACCACGATACCGGGCGAGAAGCTCATCGCAGCCGTCAAAACTGGTGATTCGATGAAGGTGTATCATCAAGATAAATTTTCAACGCCGGTCACCGAGATTTTGGGCATCAAAAAACTCAAAGAGGACCGTTTGGCGTGGAAGGCTTTTGACGGCGAAGGCGAGCGCGTTTTTAAAGATCATCAAGCCGGGCAGCTCTTCGAAATGGTGATGGATCTCAATGTCAGCCCAGGTGGCAGGCTGTGGTATGATGGGATCAAAGCCGACCAAGCCTATCGTGTGCTCGAAGACAAAGTCGGAACGCCCGCTGATCGAGTCACGCGCCCGGTCTTTACCCCCGATGATGATCGGATGGTTTATGGACACATGCGGCGCGCCGCTGACGATGAAAATCCAGACCAATATCTGGAGCGATGGAAGGTTGTCGATGAACAAGGAGCTGGGCGCGCCTTTGTTCGAACCCCCTCTAAAAAACTACCTGAGCTAGCGATCAGTTTTCAGCCCTGGCGGCAAGGAAAAGGGGCGGCTTACCACTATGTGGCTCGAGTCGATTCCGGCACCTTTGTGGGCAGCGACCGCACGGTTCATGGGCCCTTTAACGGGATCAAAGAGCCCACCGTCTCGAATGACGGCTCAAAGATCAGCTTCTTCGCTGAAGACGAAGCCGGCTGGCACTTGCATCACAAAGGCAAGCTCGGAGCGGCTTTTGAGCAAGCCTTTGGTCTGAGCTTTACCGTCGTCGGAGACCACCCGCGCTACACCGTCCGGCGCGGTAAGCAGGCGGCGACGGTGATCGATGATCAAGTCTTTCATAAGATCAAAGGTGAGCAGGTTAATCAGGCTCGAACCGTTCACCGCTTCGCGGGACACCAAGATGACGGCTGGCACGTGGTGGCGAACATGAAGCGCAGCGCAGCTTTTGACGGCATCACCAAGATCGCTTTTGGGCGCGACGAGCACGCGGTGTTCGCTGAGGTCGAAAAAGAGGGTCAAAAACACCTGATTCACTTGCCTCACGGTGGCGACTACGTCCTCGGTCCCGCCTTTGATTCGGTGAACATGCCGACCTATTACCCCGACCTGGTGCGGCGCGGCGAGGTGACGATCAAAGACAACCAAGTCACCATCAAGCCCACCAGCGAGGACGACCAAGCCGCCGACGATCTGGCTAAGCTCGCGCCAGAGACCAAACTCTATGTCGTGTACAGCTTCACGCAGTACCAAAAGACGACGCGTGTTGGACATCGCCATGTGGTGAGTCGTGAGGGCGATACGTTCACGCTCAATGCGCCCTGGAGCGAGGAGTTCCTCAAATGGATCCACTCCAAACAGGCCACCTTAGCCCTGCACACCGTGACCGTTCCCTACTCCTACTCGGTCCAAAAAGAGGGCAGGACACGCTACGTCTACGACAACAAAGTGTACGAGCGCATCCTCGGCTATCGCTACGGCGAGAGTCGAACCCTCTACCTGCGCGCCAAAGACAGCATGGAGCGCTGGATCACCAACACTGCGGTTCACGGCGGCTTTGATAAGATCAGCTTTGAGAGCTTTGAAGATAAGACGGACAACGAACGCTATGTGCTGCGCGTCACGGAAGGCAAAAAGTCAGGCTATATCATCGGCGATCCAACCGGTCTGAAAGAGGACTTTAAGCGCTGGGATTCAACCACTGAAGTCATCTGGGAACCGGCAGGCGGTAAGAAGGTGCGCACCATCAAGTGGAAAGGCGCTGAAAACGGGAAGAGCTTCGAAGCCGTTGGGCATCTTCGCTACGACGCGGTCGAAGGCTTTAAGCGGAGCCCCAACCTAAAACTGCTCTGGTACGTAGGACAACGAGCGGGTCGATCGAGCGTCAACATCGATGGAAACGAACACGCCTGGTACAGCGAGATCATCAAACCAAAAGGTGGAGACCGGGTCACCTTTAAAGGCGACAACGACACCGCGACTTACCATGCGGTGAACAGCTACCAGCTCCAATCCGATCTCTCGATCGATAAAAGCGATCGCAGCATTCATCGGCTGGTGGTTGGCGACCAAGAGACGGCTAAGTTTCATGAGCTTGAATTGCTGCAAACCAACGATCGCCTCGACGACACGCATTACCTGGCTCGATCCGACGAGGGCTGGACCCATTACCGCGGTGAGTCTGCGGTAAGCAGGACTTATAAAGACATCGCCTATTTTCAAACATGGGAAGCACCCAAACTCGATAAGGACGATCAGAAAAAGAAGAAAAATAAGAAGAAAAAGAAAGCGAAAACGGACGACCCAGAGGACGAGGCAAAACAGGACGCAAAGGACGACGAGAAAAAACCTGAACCCTTTGTGACCGTCGAACCTCGGTTTCACTTTATCGGCCAAGACGACAAGGGCTGGGTCGAGGTCCACGACGGCTCAGAAGGGGTTCGGTTTCGAGCCTTCTCATCAACTCAACCAACCATCACGCGAGTCAAAACGAACGACCTGGCAGAGCGCTTTAAACTCAAAACCATTCCCGCCGAATCCAAAGCCGGGAACAACGAGTTAAAAGATCTTCGCATTGGTTACCTGCCGGACACTGGCGGCTTTATTTACTCGGCAAAGAAGAGCTCCGACCACGTACTGGTCCACTTGGGGCGCACCATGGTTCAGGCCGATAAAATCGAGCAGATCTGGAGTTACAAGTCAGGAAAGGTGGCGGCTAAACTCAAGCGGGGTAA
>JBDQPD010000180.1:0-3920 GCA_040260805.1 Myxococcota bacterium
CTGACAGGTACGCCCGCCGCGCTAAGACACCATCGCAGCGGTGACGGCTCAAATGAGAGGCGACGACCAACAAAGCCTCCTCGCCATTCATGCTCGGGTCCAAGCCAATATGAGCGGCTAACGAGGCAGCCAAGCTCGCGCAGAGCCGCCCGATGGTCTTAGTGCTCGACGACCTCGTCGACGATGAGAGCGCTTTGCGCTTCGTTGAGTTGCTGCTCAAACAAGAGGATTGCCCCTGCTTGATCGTGGCAACCTATCGCCCCCAAGCGCTGGATGGAAACGAGCGGAGCCAAGGTCTGCACCAGCTGCTTCTTGATCAACCCAACTCCTCCCAGCTTGATCTCGAGCCACTGACCGATACCCAATGCAAACAGTTTGCTCGCACCTTGCTCGGCTTGAGCGACCGACTCGCTGATCGAATAGCGAGCGCAGCGCAAGGGTCACCCGAGACGGCTCGGCAAACGCTGATGCATCTGGTCGAGCAAGACGTCCTTGAGGTCACCGACCAAGGCTTAGATCTGCTGGATGGGGAATCGGTTCATGTCGCTGAAACGTTGGGCGCTGCGATCTCTCAGCGTACCCTTGCGGCGCTCGACTCACTGACGGCTGCTGAGCGTCGCTTCTTGGAGCTAGGCACCTTGCTCGGTGAGCGGGTCGAGATCGATCTGCATCAACGACTCTGCAGACGACTCGGTGAGACCAGTATTCCTGGACTGATACCTGACCTGGCTCGTCGAAGCATTGTGGAGTTACGGCGCGACAGCTGGAGCTTTGTGGAGCCCACGCAGCGAGAGATGCTGCTCTCCAAAGATACGAATTCCCTTGAGGCTCACGACTATCGTGCGGCAGCTCGGGTGCTCGAAGCCTGCGATCGCAGCAACAGCTTGATGTATCGTTGGTATGCGGCTCGCAATCGGCTCGCATCCGGCGAGCGACAAGGCGCAGAGCGTCTGGCGCAGCTGATGCTCACGACCATCGACGAGGGGCGTTATCAAGCGGCGATGAAGATCGCTCGAGACTACGTTCAGCTGGTGCCTAAGCCAGCCGTTCTGGGGTCCAATGATCTCTATTTTGAAGTGCGTCTGGGGTACAACCTTTGCTTGTATCGCCTGCATCGAGTCGACGAGGGGCTAGCCGATATTGATGCGCTGCTTGAGGATTGGACGACGCTGCCCGATGGCTTGCGTCACCGCGCCCTGGCTCGTCGAGGGAGCTATCTCCACCCCAAGCATCGCCAGACGATCTACGAGGACCTCTTGTTGGAAGGGGTCGCTCCCGAAATCGAGGTGATCATCCGTCCTGCGCTAGCGAGACGCTGCGAGAGCAAGGGGCGAGTCGATGACGCCTTAGAGCATTATGATCTTGCCCTGCGAGCGGCATCGGGTTTGGGCAGTGATTCAGCCTTCCCCATTTTAGCGAAGCGCTCCGCCTTATCGATCGCAGCCGACCGTCTCGATGCAGCGGAGCAGGATCTCATCGCATGCCAAAAGCTCTCCGGGGGCGTCGCTCATCAAGAGCTTTGGAGTTTGGAGCGGCGCTGGATCGAATGGATGGCGGCGAAGGGGCAGATTCAAGAGGCTTGGGAGCGTTTAGTTCAGCACGGTGACTTTGAGCAACGCAACGCTGGGGGCGTTCACCCCAACACGCAAGAGCTGTTCTTCTTGATCGGAGGCTTGGCGGGGAATCAAGGCGCTGTCCGTCGCACCGCTGACGAGGGCTTAGCGCTTGGTCTCGAAGCCTTCGCCGAGATTTTCGAAGCGGCTAGGGTGATCGGTTATGGCGACGAGGTCCCGATCACTGAGCTTGAAACGCTCGCTCGCACGGTGAACGAGATCCCGGCGCGGTATCGACTGGCTCAGGTGATCTATCTCATCGGCGCCGAGCTTGCGCGTCGAGGGCAGTCGAAGCTGGCTCAAAAAACACTTGAGCACGCCAAGGCTCGGTTGAGCATTTATGCGAACAAAAGCTGGGTTGAGCGATGCGACGAGGCGCTGAGCGCCCTTTAGACCTCGACGGTGTCTGGGACCGCCTTTTTACTCAGGGCTAAGCCATCAAGGTGCATCACCATGTCGATGCGGTGCGGCTCAATCGTGCTGCCGGGCGACCTCAGGTTGCGCAGGGTCGTCAGGATCTCTTCCTCTGTCACCACAAAATTCCCCGAGGCGCCCCGGATACCGTGAGCGTAGAACTTACCATCGCCTAGATAGATGACATTCTCACCGCCCCAGGCTGAGTTCTTGGGATCAGCGCCCTCGTTTTTGTAGTAGTAATGAGAGCCCGGTTTGAGCTTACTTGGGACGTGGGCTAAGCGTTTCACGTCTACAAAATCATCGTCTTCGATGTTCCAGCGAAAGAACTTGAGGTTGCGAGGCTCGGTGAACAAGCGATCAAACGCTTCATCACCGATATGATCCAAAATCGCCTTGTGATAAATCACCATCATGGCGGTGGCGCATTCAAATCCGTACTGGTCACCATTCTTGAAGATGTCTCTAAGCGCAGCGCTCGGTTTACCGATGGTCCCATCTTTGAGCCATTTACGGACTTGCATCTTACCCCCATAGCCCATGGTCCACAGCACCTCGTTGACCTTGTCTTCCTTTGCCGTTCCAGCGAACGCTGCGCCGCTCTGAGCCAGGTCTTTTGACGCTCGTACGACCGCAGCGCGAAAGGCGAGATCTTCGGTGCGCTTCTCACCGAGCGGTTCGATCATCGGATTGGACGGGGTGCCGGTCACAAAGCGATCACCAGGATCGATCTCTCCGCGTTTGCCGCCGGGTGCATCCTCAAGATTAGGAGGACGGTCATAGACCTCTGCCGCGAGGCGCTCAGCGCCCTCGATATCGCGAAGCGACACGAGAGGCTGTGGTCGTGTGAACAGACTGCTCAGCCAATTGGGCATACCGAGAAACTCCTCGCTCGAATCGAGCCTACTGACTTATCGACGCCAAAGCGCTTTGGATGCGTACCGAGCGCGCTAAGCCTCTTTATTGGACCAGTGTTCAGCGAGCAGGTCTAGCCCCTCATCCAAACTGACCTTAGGTTCATAACCTAAATCCCGCCTTGCGTTGCCGAGCTCATACCAGTTTGGCGTGCTCAGTTGATACGCTAAGAAGCGGGTCATCGGCGGCTCGCCCTTTAGCGGCAGCGTGCTCCAGAGCCCCTCCAGTACTGTGCCCGCGAGAACCGCCACCCACACCGGTATCTTTTTGTGCACGACGGGCGCTCCCGCTGCGCTCAAGAGCTGATTGATCAGCACGCTCATGGGCCGCGGCTCACCGTTTGAGATGAAGTAGGCTTTTCCGGCGCAAGGGCTCGGGACCTGGTCCAGCGCGTCCGCTGCTAACAAGTGAGCGTCGACAACGTTCTCGATGTAACTGCTGTCAATGAGCTCATCTCCGCCTCCGACCATCGCCAGGCGCCCTGACCGCGAGCGGTCGACCAGCCGAGGCAGCAAATGAGGGTCGCCAGGTCCCCAAACCAAGCGGGGACGCAACGCAACCGTTCGCAGCGCCTCACAATAGGCATCCAAAACCATCTTCTCGCTCTGCGCTTTAGTCGCTTGGTAATCGGTTCGGTGTTGATCAGGGATCGGCTGGCTCTCATCACCGCCTGCGCAGCCGCTGTCGGTCTGTGCCACCGATGGGCTCGAGGTAAAGACGAAGCGAGTCACCCCAAGCTCGCGACACCCAGCCAGCAGATTTTGTGTCGCTAAGACGTTGCTCCGGTGGAACGCTTTCGGGTCACCCCAAATCCCAGCCATTGCGGCGACGTGAAACACCGCGCCGCAGCCATCTAGCGCCTCTCGAACCGTTGCACGGTCAGCCAAATCGCCTTGGACTTGTTCGACCCCAAGCTCGGCGAGCGCAGGGTAACTATTGCGAGACACGCTGCGCACCTTGAGGCCCATGGAGCATAGA
>JBDQPD010000057.1:0-21658 GCA_040260805.1 Myxococcota bacterium
CTAATGTTGCGAAGCTCGACCCAGGATTTAGCCAAGCGCTTGCGAGTTTCGTGCGCGGCGGTGGCGGTTTATTGATCAGCGTCGGCGCCAACACCGACGCCCTCGAACTGCAGCGGAGTCTGGGCTCCTTGCTGCCTGTCCAGGTGCGAGCTCGCTGGGCGGCTAAAGATGCCGAAGGAAACCCAAGCAAAAGTGCTGCCTTGCAAGCGTCAGCGCCTCAAAGTGAGTGGCTTAAGACCATTGGCCTTGAAGCCGGCGGTGGCTTACTGCGGACGCGCATCTGGCAAGGTCTCAACGTGGACGCCTCAAAGGGCGTTAAGTGGCGTTTATCCGATGGGCGGCCTTTGTGGATTGAGCGGTCTTTTGGTGAGGGGCGAGTCGCCTTGCTGACCACTAGTATTGATCGAGATCATGCCGATTTAGCCATTAGGCCAGGTTTTGTGCCGATGTTACGCGGCGCTTTAAGGGCCCTCGCTGGAGACCAGGCGTCGCAGCTGAGCCCGAGCGTTTTGCCGGGACAAGTCTGGAGGCACCCGCTCGAGATTGACGACTCTGTTTTTCGCCGAGTCGGCGGCGGCGTGATCAGAGCTCAAGTCCTCGATGATCAGCTAGAGCTCGAACCCAGCGCTTTGGGTTTGTGGCAACAGCGAGACCAAGGTCTGGCGGTGGAGCTCAGAACGGATCCGCTTGAGAGTCAACCGCACACTCAAGCTGGCGAGAGCCGAGCGGTTCAAGCGGGTATCGGTGAGGATCACGTTCCTTTATGGCCCTGGCTTTTGCTCTTTGGGATGCTGTTCCTAGCCGCTGAGTCGCTCGTTTTACTTTCAGACCACCAGGCGCGTGCGGCTTAGGCGCTAGAGCCGACCAGGACAGTAATCAGAGTAGTCATTCGGCGCGTGAAGCCCATTGAAACTCATACCGATTGAGGTGTCGAGTGCGGTGGCTTGATGCCACCAACCCACCGGCAAAAACAGCGCATCACCAGGCTCTAGATTGGCGACCATAATACGCTCCTCTGCGCAGACGTCTCGAAGGTCCCGTTGGCGGTGATAAAAGGGATCTGTTTCGACCAGCGCATCGACCGTTAGCGGCGACGCGAGTTCAAACCTTTTGCGTCCCACCAGCTGAACAAAAAGAGCGTGGCAATTGTCGTGGTGGAGCGCAGTATAGGTCCCTTTGGGTCCCATCCATAAGCTGCAGCATTCGAGGAGGTCACCCTTGCGAACCCAGGAGGCTTCGATCGGCGTATCGATGATCAATTGCTCGCCGCGAGGGCTCTGCATCAGATGGTTTCGAGCGACCAGGTAGGTGTCGTTGCCTGGCTGATGGATCATCTCCGCCCATTGCGCGGGTTTAATGGAGCGGATCAACTGTTTGAAATCACGGTCAGGGTGATGAGCTCGGTCGCGTCCAACAAGGACGTCGATAGGCTGATCACCGAGCCGCTTGAGGAGAAGATCTACAGACCACTCTAAAGCGGGCCAGCCCGCTGCGAACGCTTTGAGGATGACGGGTTGATGGTGCGCAAGCCACTCTTGGTAAAATCGCTCAGGGGTTAGGGCTTGTTTTGACGGGACCTCGCCTTGGTGATGACACACTCTTTGATGCAGGTCGGCTGCGGCGGCGAGACGCTGCCCTAGCTGGACCTTGGGTCGAGCGGCGGCAAAGACCGGTGAGGTTAAAATAGCTTCGATCTGTTCGAGCGCTTGCTCGTTGCTCATTCCCTGCGCGGTGAGCGCCTGCTCTACCGCATCGAGGGGCGCACCTTCAAGCAGCAGGTCGGCGAGCCAGCGCTGCTGGCTCGGGTTCACCGCTCGCGCCCTACATCTCGAACTGCTGGACCAATATCGCGCGGAGAGACGCCCGTATCGCGTGGCGGCGGCATCGGCGGCACCTCACCGGTGTCACGAGGGGAGACGCCGCTGTCGCGAGGCGGCGGCATCGGCGGCACCTCGCCGGTGTCACGAGGGGAGACGCCTGTGTCGCGCGGCGGCGGCATGGGCGGGACCTCTCCTGAGTCGGTGGCGCCGGCGTCGTCAAAATCACCGGCGTCACGTTCGGAGCCTAGATCGCTTGATGCGCCGCTATCTTGAAGAAAGCCTGCATCGTCCAAGAAACCCGTATCCCGGGGAGGGGGCATCGGCGCGATCACGCCGATATCGGGCTCTGGAATGGGTTCTAGGTCACCGCAGCCTGCGGCACCGGTCAACGAAGCGCCCAGGGCGATCGCCAGCAAGCGTTTGCGGCTGCTCTCCAAGCGAGAGTCTGCAGCCTGAGGTTGCGAGGAGCGTTTAAAGTCGAGGCGAAGGTGTTGGCGCGGCGTTTTCATACGGTGTTGCTATCTCGAATGCGCTTTAATGTCACACCCGGTCTGCGGTTTCGGTCGGATCAAAACCTACTTTTGCGCTGGTGAGTTGTTCGGGCAGCGGCGCCGCTCGTAAGATGTTTTTAGCGTCGTTTAGGTGGGGTCGAGCGGGCGTACCTACGTAGCGACTGATCATCGCTTCGACCCGCCGCGCTGCGGTCCCGACGAGGGCTGCGGTCTTGGGCTGTTCGGCTAAGCGGATCACAGCTTCGATGCTCTCCTCGACACGGTCTTGTCGCCGACAGACTAAGAACAGATCGACGCCAGCATGAAGCCCCCGCTCGATCGCCTCAGACATCGTGTAGCGGTCGGCGATCGCCGCCATCTCGAGATCGTCTGAGATGATCACCCCTGAGTAACGATACTGACGTCTAAGCAGCGATAACGCCCGACCATCAAGGGTGCTTGGGTGCTCTTCGTTATAAGCTTTAATCACCACATGAGCGGTCATCATCGACGCCATGTCGCTGGCTGCCGCGGCGCGAAAGGGTGACAGCTCTACCGACGCTAATCGGTGCTCGTCA
Organism: Myxococcota bacterium; assembly: GCA_040260805.1. Classification (GTDB taxonomy): domain Bacteria; phylum Myxococcota; class UBA4151; order UBA4151; family UBA4151; genus CACGMS01. The sequence continues at coordinate 2,890 of JBDQPD010000057.1, forward strand.
TGATCCAGTACGGGTAGGGCTAAGTGCGAATCGGTGTCGGTGTCGCCATGTCCGGGAAAGTGCTTGCCGCAGGCTGCGACGCCCATGTCTTGTAAGCCTTTGGCAAAGGGTAACGCCATACGGGTCACCGCCTCGGGCGTGGTGGCAAAGGCTCGATCACCGATCACCGGGTTGTCCGGGTTGGTGTGGATATCGAGGATCGGCGCAAAGTTGATCGAAAACCCAAGGCTTGCGAGCTCTCGCCCGAGCAACGCGCCGCAGCGATAAGACAGCTTCGGGTCGTTGGTCGCGCCGAGCTGAGCCATCGCTGGGAGGTCTGAGGTAATGTCTCGCAACCGACGAACTCTTCCTCCCTCTTCATCAACGCCCAGCATCAGCGGTTGGCGTCGCCCAAGAATCGAGCCGTTGAGCGCAATGAGCTGTTCGAGGTCGACGATGTTTCGACGAAACAAAATCACACCGCCGAGCCCGTCATCGATCCATCGACCGACGTGATCGGGTAAGGTGACTCCGTCAAAGCCTACCATCAAAAGACGCATCGCTAAGCGTTGAGACGAATTCATGAGCGAACATCCAAATGGTCGCGCAGACCATCACCAAGGAAGTTAAAGGACAGCACGGCGATCAAGATGGCTAGACCTGGCGCAATTGCAAGGTGAGGCGCCACCAGAAGGTACTGTGCGCCATCGTCGAGTAAGGCGCCCCAGCTTGGCGTTCCAGGCGCAACCCCTAAGCCGAGAAAGCTGAGCGCGGCTTCGCCTAAAATAGCGCCGCCCAAACCAAAGCTACCGTGGACCAGAACAGGCCCTGCGATGTTGGGAAGGATGTGACGGATGATGATGCGGGGGGCTCGCATGCCCATGGCTCGACAAGCCTGAACATACTCCATCTCTCGAACCTGTAAGACCTGACCTCGCACCAGCCGCGCATAGCCTACCCATCCCGTCGCCGAGAGCGCCAAAACCACGTTGGTCAAGCTCGGCGGCAACACCGCAGCGATATAAATTGCCAGCAAAATACCTGGAAAGGCGAGCAAGACATCGATGACTCTCATCAGCGCGAAATCGAAGCGTCCACCAAAATATCCCGCAGTTGTTCCCATCAAGAGCCCGATGCTCAAACTCACGGTGACGACCGATAAGCCGACCGTTAGACTCACACCCGCACCATGAAGAACCCATGAAAACACATCGATTCCATTGACCCCTGTCCCCAAGACCGACCCATCACCGGGAGGCAAAAGCTCTCGAGTGATGTCCATATGGCTTGGGGTAAAGGGCGCTACGAGCGGTCCAAAGATGGCGGCGAAAACCATCAAGCCTAGACCGGTCAGACCGATTTTGAGGAGGAGGTTCATGTCTTCATCCTCGGGTCGACCAGCTCATAGACAATATCGACCATGAGATTGGTCAAGACGTAGGTGCCAGCGATGACCAGGATGCAGCCCTGAACCATCGGGAAATCCATCGTCTGGATCGATTTGAGTAATAAGGTGCCGATCCCAGGCCAGTTGAAGATTTTTTCGGTCACCACAGCGCCGGCGAGCAATGAGCCGAGCTGCAAACCCAAAATGGTGATGACCGGGATCAGGGCATTGCGCAGCGCATGACGGCCAACGACCACGCGCTCGCTTAGTCCCTTAGCCCGTGCAGTGCGGACGTAATCCATCCCCAAGACCTCGAGCAGACTCGATCGAGTCATGCGCGCAAGCATCGCCGCCATCGCCGTGCCGAGACTGAGCACGGGCAGCACCAATGATCGCCACCCTTCGTTGCCACCGACGGGAAAAAGGTCCCATTGCACCGCAAAGACCAAGAGCAGCATCGGGCCGAGCCAAATACGCGGTGTCGCCAAGCCGAGCGATGCAAAAAATAGAGCACAGGCGTCGATCCAGGTCCCTCGATTGAGCGCCGCAGCGATCCCGAGGCTCAGCCCTAGAGTGGCTGAAAGTAGGAGCGCAAAGACACTGAGTATCAAGGTCTGCGGTAGCGCCTGACCGATCGACTCAAAGACCGGCGTATCGCTGCGAAAGCTCTCGAGTTCCCCGGTCCCTACATCGCGCAAAAACCGAAGATACTGCTCGCCGAAACTCGAGTTGAGTCCGAGCCGGTCTTCGAGCCTAGAGCGATCAGCTTCGGTGGCTTGCTCGCCGAGAATCAGCGTGATCGGATCGCCCGGAACGAGCCGCAGGGTGGCGCTCACCAATAAGCTTGCGCCGAGCATCACCCCAAGAACGCCGGGTAGGCGCATAGCGAGGCGCTGAGCGACGCCTGAGATCAAACTCATGGCGCCACCTCTCGCTGAGCTTTGAGCAAGCCTAAGAACGAGCCCGAGGGTTTGAGCTCAATGCCTGTCCAGGGTTGCCGAACAATCCACACCCGGTCCTCATGCCATAAACTCACATAAGGGAGATCTCGACTCAGGATATGCTGCGCCTTAGCGTAGAGTTCAGCTTGTCTCTCTTTTTGCGTCTCACGAGACGCTGCGTCGAGCAAAGCGTCGACCTTGGAGTTGCTGTACCCCCCTCGATTACCGCCATTGCGGCGGCAGGTTCCGCTCGAACAGCTGAAGCGTTCTTTGCTGGCTTCTTCGCCGGGTTCTGCTCCACCTGGACAGTCCGCAGCGGTCTGACATGACCCCGCAGATTGGGGCTGGGCATAGGAGTGAAAGACCCAGTCCAGAAGCGCGGGTGATAACACTGGAATCCACTCCATCCGAACCAGCTGGAAGTTCCCCTTTTTGACTTGGCTGTAGAGCGTGCCCCAGTCGTTGATTCGCAGCTGCAAATCGATGCCGACTTGGCGAAGTTGATCTTGTAAAACCAGGCTCAGCGCTCGACCAAACTTTTCTGGAGTGGTGCGCATCTCTAGCCGAAGAATCGGGTGCTTTTGATTAGCGCTTGGGTTGGTCAATAAGTCTGGATTCGTTCGCCAGCCTGCTGCATCGAGCAGAGCTGCCGCCTGCCTGGGGTTGTACGCGCTCGGTGGGAGGCCCTTAGGATGAGCCCAGTGGTCCGGCGGCGTCATCGCCGCGCTGGGGCGTGCTAGGCCGAGGTATTTGTGTTCGATGATCGCTTCCCGATCGATCGCCGAGGCGATCGCTTGCCGGACCCTTTGGTCGCTGAGTTCAGGGAGGCGCAGATTAAAGGCTAGGTACGAGTAGCCGTTTCCCGCTGCGTTGATCAGATCGAGATCCTTGCGTCGTTTCAAAGGCGGAAGCAGCGGTCGAGACGGTGTCACGGTCAAGACATCGGCGCGACCTTTGAGGAGTTCGAGCAGGCGGCTGGTTTCATCGCCGACGACGCGGAGCTCCATACGCTCATAGGCGACGCTTGGATCAAATCGTCTCAGCCAGATTCTGCGGTCGGCTTCACGCGCTTCAAACGCCAAAGCGCCGGTGCCCGAAGGCGCTCGCGCAAAGGCTTTGGGATCCTTCTCGGCGCAAGCCTTCTCAAGGATGCCGAGCGTTCCATTCTCGCCGAGCCAAACCGCAGAGGGTTTGCGCAGATGGATGCGGACTTCGCGGCCTTTGGGGTCTGGGCTCTCAAAACGGTCCACATCGGCTAAGATACGCTGTTTTCGGCTTTGCACCCTCGGGTCACGCAGGCTCTCATATGAGTAGATCACGTCCTCTGCCTTAAGCGTTCCGCCTGGTGTGCCGTCAAAACACGTGTGGAAGTTTATGTTCTTTTTGAGGGTAATCGTCAGATGTTGAGCACCATCGATCACAATCGATTCAGCCAAGTCTTCGACGACGCTCAGGTCGTCGGCGACCTGAACCAGACCGCGAAAGATCAACTCTTGAACACGCATCTCGACCGCCGAACTGCCTCTTCGCGGATCGAGCGATTCGGGGGGGTCCGAGATCAAAACACTCAGCTCATTGGTGTTACGTTCCCGATCGCCTTGAGCGCAGGCGCAAAGAAGCAGGGGGCATAACATGACAAAGCGGACCATAGGCGGCTGCGTAACAGAGCAACGCCCCTTGGGCCAAGCCACCAAATTCACACACCGTTTGGCGGCGACTTTCGTGCTGTGCCTCGTGGTCATGGCGCCGGTACTCGCCACGCCTGTGCCGATCCAACCCAATCGGGCGCCAGCCCCAGCGTTTACCGAAGACCTGCTCGCACAAGCGAATCAGAGCGTGAGTTCAGACCTCGGCGATGCCTCGAGCAATCTCGCCACGACCCCAACGGTGGCCGGAAAGTCAGCGGGTCAGGCGATCATCGAAGCGCTTGAGAGCCCCATTTTGCGAAACACCAAAGTGGGCATGGTGGCGGTGGACCTGAATCGAGGTCGAACGATCTTTGCTTATCGACCTAATGCGCTTCTAAATCCTGCTTCGGTGGTCAAATTGTTTACTGGCGCCGCTGCGCTTCATTACCTCAAACCCGAATATCGATTTAAATCGACGGTTTGGTTCAAGCCGGAACAACTTTCTGGTGGCGTGCTCAGCGGTAATTTGCACATTCGCGGCGGCGGCGACCCGACGTTGGTGACCGAGCGTTTATGGTTGTGGGTTACCGAGTTGCATCACCTTGGTCTGCGTGAAGTTAAGGGTAACTTGGTCATTGATGAGAGCTTCTTTGACGCCGAGCGGATAGGCCCTGGGTTCGATATGGAGAACACCGATTTTGCCTACATGGCTCCGGTGGGAGCGATGTCAGTAAACTTCAACGCGGTGGGTGTTCATATCCGACCGGGTGAAAAGACAGGCGACTCGGCGGTGGTCTCGGTCGAACCTGATACGCCCTATGTCCAGCTCGATGCCAAGGTCGCCACGCGCCGAGGTTTAGGCCAGTATCTTATGGTTGGCTCGAAAGCCGAGCAAAAGGTGCAGCGTCAGCTACTGCGCGCAAGAGGTTGGATCGGCGAGAAGCAAAACCCGAAGGTCATCTGGCGTAAAGTGGATAACCCTCCGCTGTATGCAGGCTATACGCTGCGCGACATGCTGATCAGGCGCGGGATTAAGGTCGGCGGAACCGTCCGAGTCGGCAAGGTGCCCGAGGGAGCCGAGCTGTTCCACACCTTCGTGTCCCGCAGATTATCGGAGATCCTCGATGATCTGAACAAATACTCGAACAATCTCGTCGCTGAGATGATCCTTAAGAGTCTCGGAGCGGTGGTGTTTAATGAGCCCGGGTCGTGGGCCAACGGCGTTGAGGCCGTTCAGCGCTTCTTGAAAGAGGAGCTCGGCGTCGCACCTGATCAGTATCTGATGCGCAACGGGTCAGGGCTTAATGACACCAATCGCTTCTCGGCAGCCTTAGTGGTTCGACTGTTGGACTACATCTATCGAACCCGTGAGATCGCTTATGAGTTGATCCCTAGCTTGGGTGTTTCTGGGGCAACGGGTACGGTACGAAAGCGCCTGACCGGTAAAACCGTGCATCATAAAGTCCGAGCTAAAACGGGAACCCTGACGGGCGTGACGGCGCTGAGCGGCTACGTGATGAGCCGAGATCGAGTGGTGGTTGCGTTTACTGTCTTAGTCAACGGCTTAACGGTCTCGCCCCGGCGTGCGAACAAGGCCGTCGATAAGATCATTGAGGCGCTCTCAAGCCTGCCCTTACACGGCGGTCCAACGACCTGGGAGCCGCCGTCAAAGCTGGCGAAGAAAAAGCCGAAACCCTGAGCCGAGGCTCATCATAAAGCACTTCGTTTCGACGCTTAAGTCGGCCAGCTAGGCCGTTGATACAGGCTATTGGGCTCACCGCCGAGAAGGCATGCTCGTGAAGAGTACACTGCCCTTTTAAGCGCCGCCATCCGTGTCGATTCAACCGTTCTCGCTGAGCGTGTCATACGGTGCATCTATACTTTTGCCATGGAAGGTAGTGGTCCGGCGCGCTCAAACTCGCTATGGAGGCCGCCTAATCTGCGTAAAACGGCGTGTTGCAGCGCGCCGAGAGGAACATCATGGCAGGCGTAAACAAAGTAATTTTGATTGGAAACCTTGGACAAGACCCCGAGGTTCGAATGACCAACTCTGGCACTCCGGTTTGCGAACTTCGATTGGCATGTACTGACCGACGACGGACTCAAGATGGACAGTGGGAAGAGCAGACCGAATGGGTGACCGTCGTGACCTTCGGTCGGACAGCTGAAAATGCGGGTAAGTTCTTAGCCAAGGGGCGCTCGGTATACATCGAAGGACGTATGCAGACCCGGAGCTGGGACGATCAGGACGGCAAGAAACGCTACAAGACTGAGGTCGTCGCTCAAACGGTCCAGTTCCTTGGCGGTCGTGGCGAGAGTGACTCTTACAGCAGCAAGACGCCCTCGAGTGGTTATGGCGGCGGTCAGCAAGGCGGTGGTCAGCAAGGCGGCGGCTACGGTGGCGGTCAGCAAGGCGGCGGCTACGGCGGCGGTCAACAAGGCGGCGGCTACGGCGGCGGCCAGCAAAGCGGCGGACAACAAGCTGGCGGCTATGGCGGTCAGGGCGACGGCTACGGTTCAGGGTATGCGAGCCAGGCGCCTCAGCCCTCGGCGGCTCCTGCTCCGGCAGCGCCTGCGCCCGTTGCGGCTCCTGCGCCGCAACAGCCAAATCAAAACTCCGCCTTTAGTTTTAGCGGCGAAGACGGCGACGACTCGGTCCCGTTCTAAGCCTCTAGGTTAAGCCACGATCGTCGGTGCACGCCGCCGTCAAAGAGCGCCGAACTAAACCCTGCGCGTGCGATCACCACATGATCGATTAGCTCTAGGTCTAGGGGAGCGCACTGCGCTTTGATCTGAAGCGTAACTGAGCGATCCTTGGCGCTCGGTGTGGGGTCACCGCTTGGGTGGTTGTGCGCCAGGATAAACCGATGTGATTTTTGAGCCAGCAAATGGCTGACCAATGCTCTGAGCGGAACAGGGCATCGATCGACTGAACCTGAACTCAATCGATGATGGTGCAAAGCTCTGCCGCTGCCATCAAGAGGGATGAGTACCATCTGCTCGGTCGCTGCAAACGCAAGCTCTGCAGCCAGTAAGCGGTCGACCGTTTCAGCGCATTTGATGATCGGCGTATTTGGCGGACCAAAGAGCGCCGAAACGAGCTCGCTTAGCGCGTCGAGCTTCGGCGATTGATGCCGGTTCAGGGAACAAAAATTGGCCAGGCCAGACACACTTAAGCCGTCTGGCCACGCCTGATCTGGGAGCAGTTGAAAAAGAATCTGCTCAAGGCTTGTCTGCGGGCCTTGAGCAAGGTCGTCTGGCTTGTCTAAAAGAGGGGGTGGCGAGGTCATCAAGAACTCCAATGCGAATCGATTCGCAAGGCGGGTGCCAGATGACTTTTCATGGAATTACAAAGCACTAAGCCGGCGCATCTGCGCGATGACAAGAAAGACGACGCATGGAATCTGGGCAGCAACCGATTGATCTCGAAGCCGAGCGCACCTTCTTGGGTGGATTGATGCTCGCGACCGAGCTCAATGAAGATCATCTACGCAGTGTGCAGCCCGAGGATTTTTTCGATCGTCGTCATCGCTTAATTTATGAGTCCATCTGCGAAGAGTCTGAGGGTGGAGGCGGTGATGCGCCGAGTTTGGTGATTATTGATCGATTGCGCGCCCAGGGTGCTTTGACCACAGCAGGCGGCGCCGAATATATTGAGGAAATTGTCGCCGCGCAGATGATTCCCAAGGCGTCAGTCCAACGCGCAGGGCGGATTGTTTCTGAGCAGTCTCAACTGCGCCAGTTGATCCAGGCTGCGCAGGAGATCATCCAGGCTGCGCAAGAAAAAGAAGTTGAGATTGCGGACAAGCTCGACGCCGCTGAGAACCGAATTCTTCAGATCCGTAATCAGCGAGAAACGGGTGAAGGAATGGTCGATATGGTGCAGGTCATGCGCGATATCACCTCGAAGATGACCGATGGCACCTGGGGTGCTGAGCGCGGCTTACGCACAGGCTTTGAGCGACTGGATCGCTATCTGGGTGGCTTTCAGCCGGGACACTTTGTGGTTCTAGGCGCTCGTCCAGGGATGGGTAAAACCTCGCTAGCGCTGACCTTTGCTGCGAACGTAGCGCGCCTCAACGATTGCGCTGTGGGCGTCTTTAGTTTGGAGATGCCCTCCACCGAACTCGTCGAGCGTTTGCTGGCGAGTACAGCCAAAGTTAACATGCTCGAGGTGAAACGTAACCCACCGAGCTTTGACTCTGACCCCGAGCGATTTTTCAAAGTGATGGAGCGCATGGGCGATGCCGTCGCTGCGATGGATAACACCGTGATTCAGGTCGACGATACACCGGGGCTGTCCTTGGCTGATGTGCGTCATCGAACGCGCCGTTTAGCCAGTCAAGTCAGCCGCTTAGACGGCGACAAGAAGCTCGGTGTTATCGTGATTGATTACCTCCAGCTGATGCGCGGCAGCGCGACCTCACGCACTCGCAGCCGTGAGCAAGAAGTCGCTGAGATCTCAAAGGGGCTAAAGGGACTGGCGAAGGAGCTTGGAATTACTGTGATCGCTTTGAGTCAGCTGCGTCGCCAGGTGGAGCAAGAGGGCGCTGTCGGTGAAGATGGTAAAGCCAAGGGCGATCGAGAGCCGCGCCTGTCGGATCTGCGCGAATCGGGCGCTATTGAGCAGGATGCTGATTCGGTCTTGGTGCTGCATAAGCCGGCGGCGGGTGACGATGAAGAGCAAAGCGTAGAGGATGCCAGCACGGTCAAGCTCTTGGTCTTGAAGAACCGGCACGGCGACCGCGGCGCCGTGATGCTCGATTTCAGGGCACAATTTACCTTGTTTACGCCTCAGGCGGTGCGCCAAGATAGCGCGCCGATGGTGCATTGATGCTGACCTGCGCGATCTGTTCAAAGCCCTACGATAAAGAATCGAAACATCGCCCTTTTTGCTCGAAGCGCTGCCAGGCAGTAGACCTCGGGAGATGGTTTGGTGGTGGTTACCGCATTGCCAGCGATGAACCACCCGATGAGGTTGAGCTTGAGATAGCACGTAGGGACCGCGGCGATGACCAGTGAGTTGACTGACTTTGAGCGCTGTGATCGGCGCTTGATTATGTACCCGGACTTGAACGCTCAAGGGCGCTTGTTCGGCGGTCGTTTATTGGAATGGGTGGACACAGCGGTTGCGGGTTATGTGATCGATTTGACCGACACCAAAGACGTGGTGACGGTTAAATTTGGTGAGGTGGTCTTTGAGGCACCAGGCCAACTCAATGATGTGGTCGAGATTTGGTGCCGACTAGACCGGCTGGGCCGGTCATCGATTACCATCTCTGTCCAGGTCTTGGTGAACCCCACAGCGGGGCGCCCGCGTCATCGGATTTGTCGCTGCGAGGTGACCTTCGTACAGACCGATGGAAGCAATCGCTCGTTAGCGTGGGCTGATTCCGTTCATGAGCGTCTCAAGGCTAGGCAATGAATCAAGAACAACTGCAGCAGGCGCTTGAAGATGCCCTGAGTCGGGGTAAAGTGTATATTCACATCAACCCGCGCTTAGAAGGTGTCGAGTTACCCGAGCATTTGATGGACCGGCAAAGCGTCCCCTTGGTGATCGCTTGGCAGGCGCCTGGAATTGATTTGGTTTTGGGTAAGGAACGGGTTGAAGCGACGCTGCGATTTGGCGGCGAGCCCTTCCGCTGCTGTGTCCCTTGGGTCGCTCTTCTAGCGATCGTCGCCGATCACGCGGGTGCACCAGTCCAAGAGCCAGCCCGAGAGCCAGAACTGGAGGTCCTACAGGGCCGCAGCGAAGCAAAAACGGACTCAGCGCGTACTCGTCCTACGCTAAAACTTATAAAGAACTGAAAAATCTGGCTATTTGCAGTTGCTCTGCATTTTGACAGTCAGGTCTCGCGAGCGCTAAGATGTCACGACGCTTGTCGTGCCAGCCCCTATGGGGCCTCTACTCTTAGGTGAAGGTAGCTTATGAACCAACGTCTTGGCGAACTGCTCGTTCGTGAAAACCTAATCAACATCGCCCAGCTGCAGGAAGCCGAAGGCCACCAGCGTGGGTCAGGCGAGCGTTTAGGTTATGCGCTGACCAAGCTCGGTTATATTGAAGCGAGCGACCTGACCCAGTTCTTGTCGCAACAATACGGTGTTCCGAGTATTGATTTGGAGGCTTGGGAGATTGAGCCTGCGGTCTTCAACCTGATCAGCAAAGAAAATGCGCTGCGTCACCTCGTGATTCCGGTCAACCGGACCGGAAGCGGTCTCGTGGTGGCAATGGCCGACCCAACCGACCTTGATGCGCTCGAGGATCTCAAGTTCATCACGCGTCTTCAGATCATTCCAGGGGTCGCCTCTGAGCAGCAGATTCTCGACAATATCGACAGCTATTACGGCGGACAGTCCTCAGGTGAGCAGCAAGAGCAGCTGCCTGGCTACGATATGGACGAAGTGCTTGAAGAGTTCGGCGACGTCGATTTCGACAAGCAAGAAGAATCGGGGGGCATGGACCTCGGCGCTGACGCCGAAGAAGCGCCGATCATCAAGCTGGTGAACATGGTCTTGCTCGAAGCGATCAAGCGCAACGCCTCCGATATTCATGTCGAGCCTTATGAGAAGGACTTTCGTGTCCGCTATCGAATTGACGGCGTTTTGTACGAGCAGATGCGCTTGCCTTTGAAACTCAAAGTTCCAGTGACTAGTCGTATCAAGATTATTTCGAATCTCGATATTGCTGAGCGCCGGCTGCCGCAAGATGGCCGCATCAAGCTCAAGCTGGGTCGGGGCCGTGAGATGGATTATCGTGTCTCGGTCTGCCCAACGCTTTTTGGTGAAAAGACCGTTCTTCGATTGCTCGATAAGTCCAACCTGCAGCTTGACATGACCAAGCTGGGGTTTGAGGCAGCGCCGCTTGAGGTGTTTAAGCGTAACATCCACAGACCCTTCGGTATGTGTTTGGTGACCGGACCCACGGGGTCGGGAAAAACGACCACTTTGTATTCGGCTTTATCCGAGCTCAACACGCCCCAGGTGAACCTGAGCACGGCTGAGGATCCAGTCGAGTTCAACTTGCCCGGCATTAATCAGGTGCAGCAGCACGAAGACATCGGGCTCAACTTCGCAGCGACGCTGCGCTCGTTCTTGCGTCAGGATCCCGACATCATCATGGTCGGTGAGATTCGTGACTTCGAGACGGGTGAAATTGCCATTAAAGCGGCGCTTACTGGACATATGGTGCTCTCGACTTTGCACACCAATGACGCGCCTTCGACGGTGACTCGTTTGGTCAATATGGGGATCGAGCCCTTTCTTGTGACCGCTTCGCTTAATCTCGTGGTCGCTCAGCGTCTGGCGCGACGAGTCTGCTCTGAATGCGCAGCGCCGATTGAGGTGACAGCGGAAGAGCTGATCGATCTGGGCATGAGCAAAGAAGAGGTCAAAGAGGGTTTAGAGAACGAGACCTATGTCTTTCAAAAGGGAACCGGCTGTAAGCGCTGCAATGACACGGGTTATAAGGGGCGTGTGGCGCTTTACGAGGTTCTTGAGCTCAACGATGCGATCCGCGACTTGGTGCTGCAGGGCGCGTCGACCGCCGAGCTTAAAGAGGCTGCCATTCAATCGGGTATGGATACGATTCGCCGAGCCGGCCTGAACAAATTGGTTGAGGGCGTGACCACCATTGAAGAGGTGTTGCGTGTCTCGAGCGCGGACTGACCCATGAAAATTGCGGATCTTCTAAGGGCAATGCTTGAGGTGGGCGCGTCGGACCTTCATCTGACCGCTGGCGTCCCTCCGTGCATGCGAGTCCATGGCGAGCTTCGCCGGGTTCAAGGAAACCCGCTGACCGGAGACGATACGCGCAGCCTAGCCTACGCGATCATGACCGACAGTCAGAAGCACAAGTTCGAAGAGCACAACGAGCTCGATTTCAGTTTTGGTCTTAAAGGCTTGGCTCGTTTTCGTGGTAATGTTTTTGTCCAGCGCGGCAACGTTGCCGCCGTCTTTCGTGTCATTCCCTATGAGATTTTGAGCTTCGAAGCGCTCGGTTTACCGCCTGTCGTCGCTGAGATGGCGAGTCGCCCTCGCGGGTTGATCTTGGTGACCGGACCGACGGGCTCGGGGAAGTCAACGACGCTCGCCTCGATGATCGATTTGATCAACCGTGAGCGCCGCGAGCACATTGTGACCATCGAAGATCCGATCGAATTTGTTCACGACCACAAGAATTGCATCATCAATCAGCGCGAGGTGGGTGCGGACACCATGAGCTTTGGTCGGGCGCTCAAATCGGCGCTGCGTCAAGATCCTGATGTGATTTTGCTGGGTGAGCTTCGGGACCTTGAGACGATTGAAATAGCACTAAAAATGGCAGAGACAGGTCACCTGGCGCTGGCTACATTGCACACCAACTCCTGCGTCCAAACGGTCACCCGCGTCGTCGATGCCTTTCCGTCGTCACAGCAATCCCAAATTCGCTTACAGCTCAGCTTCGTGCTTGAAGGTATACTGTGTCAGCAGCTGTTGCCGACCAAAACGGGGAAAGGGCGAGCGCTTGCGATGGAAATCCTGAACCCGACACCGGCGGTGCGCAACATCATCCGCGAAGACAAATTGCACCAGCTCTACGGTCAGATGCAGATCAACCAAGGGGAAACGGGTACGATCACGCTGAATCAAAGCCTCGTTCAGTTGGTCTTGACCAACAAAGTCACGGCGAGCGAAGCGAGAACCCGAGCCGGGGACGTTAAAGAGTTCGACAAAGCCCTGGCGGAAGCCTCGGGAACCAAGGCGCCAACGGCGCCTCGTCCAAGGGGCCGCTAGCCTATGGAGTGGCGGTATACGATTCGCCTGCCCAACGGCATGCGCGAAACCGACAATATCGAAGCCCCGACGGTCGAGTTAGCTCGGCAGCGCCTTGAGGCGCGCGGCGGCGAGATTCTTGAGGTCAAAAAGGCGCCGAAAGAGTTTTATATTTCGGACCTTATTCCGGGCGCAACCGGTGTATCGACCCGTGATGTCGTGATCTTTGCGCGTCAGTTCTCAACGATGATCGACGCCGGTCTACCGCTGGTGATGTGCATCGATATTTTGGGTTCTCAGGCTGAGAACCCGATGTTCGGTCGAGTGCTCAAACAGATCAAGGGTCGAGTCGAAGAGGGTGCATCGCTCTCAGAGGCGATGGCCGAGCATCCAGGCATTTTTGATAAGTTGTTTACCTCGCTGGTGCTCGCCGGTGAGACCGGTGGTGTGCTCGATACGGTGATGCAGCGTCTTGCGGTGTACAAAGAAAAAGCAGACGGGCTCAAAAAGAAGATCAAGAGCGCGATGATGTATCCTGCGATTACCGTGTTCGTCGCCTTGGGTGTGGTGGGGCTCTTGATGACCATGGTGTTGCCGGCATTTAAGTCTATGTTCTCCGACTTTGGTGGTGACCTTCCCGAGCTGACGCAAAAGGTGATGGCTCTATCGGATTGGATGGTGGCTAATCTGGCGACCATTTTCTTGAGCATCGTCGCTACCTACGTCACCTGGCTGCTCATCAGGCGCTGGAAAAAGGGTCACTATTACACGGACAAGATCTTTCTAGCCTTACCCATCTTTGGCCCCTTGATCCGCAAAACCGCAGTGGCTTCGTTTACTCGTACTTTGGGTACGATGCTTCAAAGTGGTGTGAGCATTATTGATGCTTTAGAGATCTGCGGTGAGTCGGCTGGTAACGACATTGTTGCCGAAGCGATCGACAACACCCGCGCTCAGATTTCAGAGGGCAAAGCGATGGTCGAGCCCTTGCTCGACTCCGGCGTTTTTCCTGCGATGGTGTGTTCGATGATCGCGGTTGGAGAGCAAAGCGGTGCGCTCGATATCATGCTGACGAAAATCGCAGACTTTTACGACGACGAGGTCGATTCGGCTGTCGATGGTTTGACCTCGATGATCGAGCCCTTTTTGATGGTCTTTCTCGGTGGCACCATCGGCACCTTGGTGATTGCCATGTACCTGCCGATTTTCGATATCATCAACCAGGTCGGCTAGCCGATGGCAGGAGCCTCCAGCGTCGTCGTTTTGACCGCTGAACGGTATCGAAATTACCTGATCGGTCGCACGGCGTTGATCATGCTGATGGCTGGCGCATTGCGAGCGGGCCTAAGTTTCGACATCAGCACTCGTGACCAGAGCATTGCGCTCGACGCTGCGGTGTTCGTCGTGTTGATGGCTTCGATCATCGGCTTTACGATGATTCGAAGATCCCAAAACCTGAGAAATGCGGCGCTGCCGCAGGTCATGCTCGATCCAATCCTTGCCGGTTTGATCGTCTTTGCGACCGGCGCCGAAGAGAGCCCGCTGAGTTTCTTTTTTGTGCTCGTTGTGATGAACGGCACCAACGTCATGGGCCGCAAAGGTGCGTTCTCTGCGGCGATTATTTCGATCGCCACATTGGCTGTGATCACCGCTGCAATTGGACAAGATGGAGCCGTGCAATGGCACGCATTTAGCGCCTCAGAAGCTCGCTCTGTAGGAACTCACAGCGTTGCGTTCTTGGCTGCTGCGTGGCTCTCGGCGATGCTTGATTTTCAAGCTCGCGCCGCCAAGATCGAATTGCTTCAACTGCGTGACTTGCATGAGCGGGTGGTCGAACACCTACCTCACGGCCTTTTATTGGTCGACACCCAAGGATTGATCGCGGTCGCTAACCCGACGGCGCGTGTGATGATTGGAGCGGGGCGCTTGGTCGGTCGAAGGGTTGGCAGGATTTTGCCCACCTTGGGACGTGTGCCCAGCTCAGGATACCGCGAGGTTGTTCACCGAGTGGGTGATCAAGAGCGTGTCTTTCGTGCTGCATTCACTCCTTTTTCGAGTGGCACGTTGGTGACGCTAGAAAATATTACAGAGCTGCACGGGATGCAGCAGCAGGTGATGTTCGCGTCCCGCATGGCCGGTATCGGTCGTATGGCTGCGGGGCTGGCTCATGAGCTGCGCAACCCGCTTGGGAATATGACCGGAGCCGCCCAAGAACTCGACAACTGCGCCGACCAAAACCTAGCGGATGAACGCGCTCAACTCACACAGATTATTCGGCAAGAAGGCGAGCGTTTAAACAAACTCGTAGAAGAGTTTCTTACGGTCGCGCGGCCACGACGCCCTGCGCTCGCGCCCAAGGTGATTGAAGAGCTCGCAGGTGAGGTCGTTGACGCCTATGACCAAGGTCCCTTTGGGCGTTCAAACCCGGTCTCGTTCGACCCAGGAGGAGTCCACACGGTGGATATGGAAGTACAGCAGATGCATCAGCTGCTGCACAATCTCTTGAGCAACGCGGCTCAAGCCTCCGAAGAGGGACGCCCGGTGCTCATCTCGACGGCGCGCATGGCGGGCGAAGCGGGCGCTCTAGATCAAGTCGTGTTGTCGGTTGAAGATCAGGGCTGCGGCATTCCCAAGGATCATTTACAGCGAATCTTCGATCCGTTTTACTCGCGTCGTCGCGGCGGCGGTGGTTCTGGACTAGGTCTAGCCATCGTCATGCGCATTGTTGTAGATCACGGTGGCCATATCGAGGTTGATTCTGAGCCTGACCGCGGCACCACGATTCACCTTTTCTTTCCGATTAGTCGAGGAACCACGGATGCCGAGGATACTGATCGTCGATGATGAAGCGCACCAGTGTACGGTGTTGGGTATCAGCTTCAAGCGGCGAGGATTCGAAGTCGAGACGATGACGGACTGGCGCGCGGCGGTAAAGCGCGTGGCGAGTCCCGAACCTGCGCTCGATATCATCTTGACCGATTTGCGGATGGAGGAGGGTGACGAAGGCCTTAAAGTCCTCGAAGCCACCAAAGCTGCTGACCCGAACCTGCCGGTCATTATTTCAACGGCTTATGCTACCGCCCAGACCGCTGTCGATGCGATGCGCGCCGGCGCTTATCATTACTTGATCAAGCCGGTTGATCACGATGAACTTGAGGTGGTCGTTGATCGAGCTCTTGAACGCCGTACGCTGGTCGCCGACAACGTGGCTTTGCGCGCTCAGCTCACCGCCCGTCGAGACCCTGACTTGCTGGGTAAAAGTCTGGCGATGGATCGTGTGCAGAGCTTGATCGGCAAGGTCGCACCCTCGCGCACGACGGTTTTGATCACGGGCGAATCGGGCACCGGTAAAGAGCTGGTCGCGCGAGCAATTCATCGCGCTTCGCCGTGGGCTGACGGGCCCTTTGTGCCAATCAACTGCGGCGCTATCCCGGAAAACCTGGTGGAAGCCGAGCTGTTTGGTTCGCTCAAAGGCGCGTACACCGGCTCGGTGAGTGATCGCGTCGGGCTTTGCCAAGAAGCTCATAATGGGACGCTGTTTTTAGATGAGATCGCCGAGCTGCCATTGCAGGCACAAGTTAAGATGCTGCGCATGCTGCAAGAGCGCTGCATTCGGCCGGTCGGCGGACGCCAAGACATTAATCTCAACGTCCGCGTGTTGGCTGCGACCAATCGGAATTTGAAAGACGAAGTAGCTGCTGGATCGTTTCGAGAGGATCTGTTTTTTCGTTTGAATGTGGTCGAAATACCGGTCCCGGCTTTGCGCGCACGGCGAGAGGATATACCGGTTTTGGTGAGTCATTTCACAGAGCGTTTCGCCAGCGATCAAAGCAAGCCGCTACGGGGCATGACCAAAGCCGCAGAGCGAGCCATTGCGAACCATGATTTCCCAGGAAATGTTCGGGAGCTTGAAAATATTGTTGAGCGCGGTGTGACGCTTTGTGATGGGGAGTGGATCGACGTCGAAGACCTGCCGCCTGACCTCGGCGGTGGGGATATGTTTCCAGCCTCAGGTGGCGGCACAGTGGTCACTGAAGACGGTCTGGATATGGAAGCTGCCCTCGAGCTTTATGAGCGCGAGCTTATGGACCAGGCGATGGCCTTATCTGGGCAGGTCAAGACTCGTGCCGCCGAATTACTTGGCTTGACGTTTAGAAGCTTTCGCTACCGCTATAAAAAGTTGTTTGATGAGTTCGATGATGAGTCTGAAAAGCCTTAAAAAAACAAACCGGCGGCTCGTTGCCG
The DNA here is from genome assembly GCA_040260805.1 of Myxococcota bacterium. GTDB lineage: Bacteria > Myxococcota > UBA4151 > UBA4151 > UBA4151 > CACGMS01. Next base: position 19,821 of record JBDQPD010000057.1, read on the forward strand.
CAGGCTTGCCGATCGCAGTTGAAACGTGTGACAGTACCTTCGTCCCCACTCGGGTATTGCCGTTTCTCCTCGATCCGACCATCAGAACTGCATCGGAGGAATAAAGTGTTTCTCGATGCACCCCATACATCGAACCTTCGCCCAAGTTGTTTAGCGTTTGTTTTGCTCTTGGGTTGCGACGGTTTGACGCAGTTCGATTACGAACTCGATGAAGTGTTTGAAATCCCAGGCCGAAGTAGCGCTTCGGTCCCACCAGGGCGCGTCGTCGATGGAGGTTTTGATCCTGACGATCAAGGCTATGACCAATTGCGGCCATCAGGTTTTACAGACGTTGAGATGACTCAGTTACCCACCTTTACTGATCAAGGGATCGGTTTAGAGCATGTCGATTCACTCAGTCTTTTAGAGGTTGTGGTGACGGCTCAACCCGAGTCCGTTCGCGATCCGTATGCTTATCTTGAGGCGCTTCGGTTTGTTGCAATTGTAGGCGATCAGGAGCTTGAGCTGGCGCAAATCGAAGGTGAGGCGTTGTGGCAAAGCGATCGTGTGCTGACCTTGAGCGGCCCGTCGACCAATCTCAAAGTGTTGCTTGAGCAGCCGGCTACGATTTCGCTCAGGCTCAAGGGAAACCAGCCACTTGGGAATCGATCATTCAGCGTAAAAGCTCGCTTCCGTGTGGACCTTTTTTAGCGCTTCTGGCTAAGCCCTGCTCAGAGAATCTGGAAAGGCTCAGTCTGTGATGCAACGTCTGGTTTTAACGTCGTTTGTGATCGGTTTGTCAGGTTGTGGTGGCTGCGGCGCCAAAACCAAGGTCGAGCCCACTAAAGCTGTGGCTCAACCTCAGCGAGCAGAGCTGCCAGTCGAGCCCGCTCAAGCCCGCAATGCGTTGATCGAGCAAGTCAAGAAGACGCCGGCGCCAGTGGTGGTGATCGCTCTTGATGGAGAGACGCTGTTTGATGCCTCGGGCAGAAGCCGGCGGATCTTCTTAGAGGTGTTAGCCGAAGCGGGAAAAAATGATCTGATGCGCACGGTCATGGAGCGTGTGGAACAAGGCGCCCCGCTGCGAAATCAGGCAGATTACATTCGCGCTGCGGGGATTACCGACGAGAAATTGCTCGACCTGCTCAAGCGCCGTTTCAACGAGCGGCTCACCTCGGATGCGTACATCCCCGATGATCAACCACGCCAGGGTGGAGAGGCGTTCTTTAGAGCGCTTTATCAGGCCGGGTGTACGTTGGTGTACGTGGGTAAAGATGACCTCATTCGAAGCGGGCCGGGCTGGATTCAGGTGTTGCGCAACAACAGCTACCCAGTGCTCGCCCCGCGTGCCTACCTCATGCTCCCTCCTCGGCCAGGGTCGGGTGATGAAGCGTTCGAGAAGGACCGCTTCGAGACCATCGCAGGTTTGGGTGAGGTGGTGGCGACCTTCTCGGTGCTCAAAGCGGACCAAGATAAACTCGCAAAGGCTTACCCCAAGGCACACGCTGTGGTGATGCAGCCCCTGACCAAGAGTGATCGGCCAGGCTGGGTTGATTTTAAGATGCCTCCTCCCGCACCACCTGTGGTCGATGCTGAGGAAGCCAGTGCTGCGACCGGTGGATCGACGACTGGAGTTTCGACGCCTGAGAGTGCGACCGGAACGACGGGTTCAGCGGGAGCGACTGGCGCACCGTGACCGACGCAATGAGCTTCACTTCACCTCAAGGTGTGGCTCTATGCCTTGGTGTCTTTGATGGTGTTCATAAAGGGCATCAAGCGCTGGTAACTCAGTGCGTTAAAGAAGCTTCGAGTCGCCACTTAATCCCGATGGTGCATTCGTTTGAGCCGCACCCTGCCGC
>JBDQPD010000148.1:0-7165 GCA_040260805.1 Myxococcota bacterium
CCCCTGGTGAGCTCGAGGAGGCGCTCGCCGATCTGCGCTCGGTCGTGAACACCCAGCGCATCAACGGTCGCTCCCCCGAGAACTTCAAGGCGATCTTTAGCCTCAAGACCCACCTGATGCAGCTCGCCTCGAGGGAGAACTTCCCGGAGACCGAGTACCGATTCAATGATGAGCAGCGCTTTAGAGCGCTGCTCAACGCCAGGCGGTTCGCAGTCCACGACAGCGACGGCGCCTATTTGGGTCAGCGGATCCCCTTCAAGCTGACGCCTTTTGATCTGCAAAATAACTCGGGTGAGTTCTCGCTGCCGGTGATCAGCGCTAGCCGAGATTGCGGTGAGCGTTTGTGGGGCGTTAACGTCTCGCTCGATGGACAAAATATCGTCCCTGAGGGCGCCGCAAGGCAGTCGGCTCGGGTCGAGCTGTTGCAAAAGAACACCTTCTTTAGTCGGTGGTGTGCGGACAGCCGTGAGGGCTATCAGGTGCAAACGGTTCGTCCTGAGCGCAACCTGTTTCGAGACCCGCTGGCGGGATCGCCCCAAGGCTCCGAGCAGCCTCGTGTGGGGCAGTTCCCTGGATGGACTCGCGCTCGCGTCGACGCCAAGCTGAACATCGAACCCGAGACCTTCAACTCAGAGTCTTATCGAGAGAACGAGTCGACGGAGCTTGCTGCGCGTGGGCTCTACGGAGAATATGCGCTGTTCTTTCCGGCCGCTATGCTTCGAGCCTCGAGCAACGATGGTCTCGACTTGCGCCAACTCGACGACGTCAGGATCCGCGTCGATTTCGTCTCGGTGGCCCGATAACCTGAGCAGCGGGCGCTGCGGGTTGGCGAGCTATGGATCGAACGAGCAGGTAACGCCGGTCCCTCGCAGCCCGCAGTACCCACCCGGATTCTTGTGGAGGTACTGCTGGTGATAGTCCTCGGCGAGGTGGAACTCGGGCATCGACAACACCTCGGTGGTGATCGCTCGCAAGCCAGCCTGTGTCAGCTGCTGCTGGTAGGTTGCTCGTGAGGCCATCGCTTCGTCGAGCTCTTCTTGCGTCCACAGGTACAAGCCAGAGCGGTACTGTGTGCCGATGTCGTTGCCTTGCCGCATGCCCTGGGTGGGGTCGTGGCTCTCCCAAAAGACCTTGAGCAAATCGGCGAGGGAGGTCTGGGCAGGATCGTAGATGACCCGCACCACCTCATTGTGTCCGGTCAGACCTGAGCACACCTGTTGGTAGGTTGGCTGGGGCGTGTGCCCAGCCGCGTAACCGACGCTGGTCACCCAAACCCCTGGCTGGATCCAGAAGCGACGCTCGGCACCCCAGAAGCAGCCCATGCCCAAAACGAGCTCGGCCGATCCCTCCGGAAAGTCTCGCTCGATCGGTCGTTGATTGACCGCGTGCAGCAGCGACATCAGCCGGTGCGCTTGACCAAATGGTACCCGAAGTCGGTCTCGATGACGCCGCTGACGTCGCCGACTTCCATGCTAAACGCTGCGTCCTCAAACTCTGGAACCATCTGACCGCGCCCAAAAGGACCCAAGTCACCGCCGCTGCGCCCCGAGGGGCAATCGGAGTTGGCGACGGCGAGCGCCGCGAAATCCATGCCCTCATCAAGCGCAGTTTTGAATTCGTTAATGCTATCAAGCGCTTCAGCTTTGGTGCGGGTTGCCGTTGAGCGGGCCGAGCCGGCGTACATCAAAAGAATATGTGAGGCTTGGACTTGTTCCATGACGAGATCTCCTGTGTGGATTAGTGGCTAGCGGCTGAAGCTTGGAAGCGCAACCGCAGGGCTGCGCTCAGCTCGCTGAGCTCTTGGCTGCTGTCTTACGGAACAGGCGAGGGACGACCTCGACGATCAGGTTGCCGCCGAGCAAGGCGCCAGCGCCGAACACAAACCATCCATCAGGCTCGATCTGTCCTGCGCCGAGCGCAAGAAGCGCAGCCCAGACGGGCTCGAGCGTAAAGAGGATCGCAGCGCGCACCGGGGAGAGGTGCCGCTGGTAGATGTTCATGATGGTCAGGCAGACCACCGAGCCAAAGAGGAGGCACATGAGCGATGGGAAAAGAAAGTCAAAGTCGGTGAGCAGCGCGAGAACTTGAGCGCCTTGGATGCTCTCGTTGCTCCACCAGCCGTAGACAAAGAGTAGCGCGCAGAAGCAGCCGGTGATCACGAAGGTCGTCAGCGTGATGGTCAGCGGCGGTAGTCGTTTGGTGTAGTAATCGGTGCCGATAATATGTCCGGCGAAGGCGACGGCGCAGATCACCGTCAGCCATTCGGGTAAGCCAAAGGTGATCTGAGGCGGCCCGCTGATAAAGCCGGCGCCGAGCGTCGCAAGCGCAATGCCGATGATCAGCGTTTTGGAGGGCATGGTGCGGGTCCACGTCGCCAGGGCAATCGCGGTGAACACCACATAAAGGCTGGTCAGAAATGCGGAGGTCGCTGAGTCGATGCCGTGCATGCCGAACATCTGCAGAAGAAACCCAGCGAGCACGAAGAAGGACAAGACACCGCCCGCCTTCCAGACCGCAACATCACTGAGTCGCTCACGCGCAGAGGGGATGACGATCGGTAGGATCACGGCTGCACCAAGAAAGCGGATCACCATGAACAGACCGACGGTGAGCGGCAGCGCCTCGGCTCCGAGCAGGCGGTCGGCGGTGTTCAGCGCCGACTTGATCCAGATAAAGGTATAGCCCCAGATAAAAGTCATCAGGAGCAGCGCCCAGGTGGCGCGCTTTTGTAGCTTTGCCGTCATGGTCACTCCACGGGACAAGGAGGACGCTGCGCTAGCCGTCTTTGAGTAGGGAATCAATCGGTGATTTTTGGCTACGAAACGAGCGTCGAGAGGTCGCTAGCCAGCCGGCTCACCTATTTTCGTTGACCGAGTAATGCGGAGCCTTTATCGAGGCGCCGGTTGGACCCAAGCGGGCGATTAACTCAGCGGTAGAGTGCTACCTTCACACGGTAGAAGTCACTGGTTCAATCCCAGTATCGCCCACCAACGACAAAGCGCCCAAGCAGGCGCTTTGTTATTTTTTACTGTTTCCCGAGGTCCAAGCCGATCAGCAGCTGCCTTGGGCTTCCGGCGCGAGCGCCATAGGGACGTACGCTGGCAAGGTAGACCGTATTGAGTAGGTTGCGTCCACCTAGCCTCAGGCTGACTTGTTTGTTCACGCGCCAGCGCAGCGTCGCATCGAGCAGTTGATGAGCCGGGATGTCGTTGAGTTGGTCGATGCTGCCTTGTCCTGCTTGGTCGCGCATGGCGCCAACGTAGAGACCGACCACATCGAGCACGACCGGTTTGAACTTGAGCCTCAACCCCAGCTTGCCTTGGTGTTCAGGCAGGTAGGGCAGAGCATCACCGGCTTGTACATCGCCATAAAGCGCTGAAGCCGACGAGAACGAGGTTCTAAACGCGCTGCCCGTATAGGTGTAAGCGCCTTTCACTTCCCAGCGTATACGCTTGAGTGTGCCGCCAAGCATGGCTGTGGTTTCGACGCCATAGACATCCACCGCGCCCCCATTGAACTGTGCATCGAGCAGATCGTTGGGGCAGCCCTTTGATTGGGTGCACTGACCGAGCATGTTGCTGTAGGTGTTGGTAAAGCCGATCACTTCGAGCTCGCTGCCGGGCTCTCGATAGCGAAAACCCGCTTCAACATTGAGGCTCTCTTCGGGTTTGATTTCATTGTCTTGACCCGGCGCAACGGGGCTAAAACCTCGATGAATACCCGCCAGCGCACCGAGCGCGTTGCTGTATTGGTAAAATAAACCGACGCCGGGCAGGGCAACCAGTTGATCATTCTCACCCCGAGTGTTCGCCAAGTCATTGGTGAGTCCCCCCTGAATGACCTCGAGGCGCGTGCCGTAGGATAAGAACCACTGTTTGGCGAAGCGCCACTCATCCAACGCGTGCAAAGACAGGGCTCGCGTCCAGGCATGATTTCGGGTCGTATCCGCAGTGGGTCGCTGGTCGCGGACCATCGCACCTTGTTCGACGAGATAGCCCTCAGCCGTATGATGGCGCTCGATCGTGTCGTGGTGGAGTCGAAGACCAAAACTGGCTCGATGAGCGCCGAATTTGTGCTCGGCGTTGCTCTGGAATCCGCTGCTTTGATAACCGCGAGTGTTGGTCCCGAGTAGGATCGCCATCGCGTCATCGGGGCTGTCTTCTTCACCCTTGAGCAAGGCGAGCCAGATACCGTTCGTGCCCGCCGTCGAGTTGCTGCGAATCAGGTTTCCGATCACCGGGCCATTGCGCAAACCGGCGACTTTTCGCCAGCTTCGGTGAAAGCGGTTTTGGTACAGGGCGCTGCGTAGGCGTCCGCCCTCCCAGCGCATGGTGTGCTCAAGGACACCTTGCAGGCGAGTCCAGCCCATGCGGTCGTTTTGGCTCGCTAAGTAGCGCCGGTAAGGCGTTTGGTCGAAGTCGTCGCTGGTCAGCCCCAAGTAGGACGCATTGGAGGCTTCGTCGGCGTAACCGAGCTTGAGCCCAATACGCTGTTGCGCCGACCGACTCGGCGCGTCGCGCCATAAGCCGCGCAGTTGAATTTCGTTCTTAGAAAACCCGGCATCGGCGCCGCCATCGATCTGATGATAACCGTCAGCGCGCAGGTGGATCGCATCGATCAACAAGCCGAGTCGTCCCCGAGTACCGCCTGCCGCAAAGTGAGCTTTGGCGTAGCCTTGGCTGCCGTTTGCGCTACGAAGCAGGATAACGGGTTTGGATTCGGGGACCTGACGACTCAGCAAATTGATGGCTCCACCGATCGTCTGCGGCCCGTATTGAATCGCTGCCGGCCCTTTGAAGACCTCCACGCCCACCAAACGACCTGACAGGGGGAAGTAGTAGGCTGCTGGAGCGCTGTACGGGGCTGGCGCGATGAGGATCCCGTCCTCCATTAGGGTGACTTTGGCGCTGCGGTCCGAGCTAGCACCTCGCAACCCGATGTTCGGCCGAAGCCCGTAGCCTTCCTCTTCCCGGATATAGACTCCAGGCACCTGCCCGAGCACTCGATGGATGTCATCGTGCCCCTGCCGTTGCAGCGTCTTTTCGCTGAGTTTGTGCGCAGAGCCCGCTGTGCGTCGTCGCTTGCGCTGAGAGAAGATAGAGATGCCTGGGATCTCACGATCCTCTACCTGCTGCTCAGCGGCTTGATCTGGCGTCTCAGGAGGCGTCATCAGGATGAGGGAGATTGCGACCAATAGCATTAGAGACGACCTGCTTTAGAAGATCTGGGCAAGCCAGACGGTGCTTTGAGAATCCAGCCCTCGGGGAGAGGCTTAACCAGATCCACCGCCGGATCAATGAGCAATTGCGCTGCTCGGCCATTAAGGCTCACGGGTGAGTCGACGCGCACCGCAACCTCGATGCCTCTTTTCGCAAAATCTTGATGAATATGCTGCGCTAGCTGGCGAATCAGGTCGGGTTGGCCGGCAAACTCAGCTTCTTGGCGCATGGTTAAATAACGCGATGGGGGGACTTGCCAGACGCGCCCGGTTTTTTGGTCCTCGACACGATAGGTAATCGAGCCATGTTTTTCGCGAACCATCACGCGCCAAGAAAAGCGCATGCCCTGTTCGTGCCAGAGCACGTTGCCACCGTGGAGTATGTGCCGCTGAGGCCAGGCGACTTGAAGCGCTGCGATAAACAGGGCGGCATAGGCGAGCCTGCGCATCCAGGGCTTTCGCTGCACCTGAGGTCCTGGTCTTGGCTCGGCGGCACCTGCTCGTTTGGGCCAGCTCGGAGCAAAGAAGAGCGTCGAGGCTGCGGTCATGAGGAAGGGGAAGACGCCGATATTAAATAAGATGTGCGTCGTGCCATGAAAAACGAGCACGGCGGCAAAAGCGATGCGCCGGGTACGGCGCCAGATCAGCAGCGCGGGGATCGTTAGATCGTACGCAAAGCCAGCCCAACTAAAAAGCAGGGGAGTCCAGGCAAACTGTTGCAGCCATCCGATGACCGGCAGATGCCCTCGTGAGGCGAGCCAGATACCCATCGGTTGACCATGCACGAGCCAGTCGGTGTTGATCTTTGCGATCGCCGCCGAGAGGTACACCGCAGCGACTTGATAACGCAGCATCCAAAGACACCATGAGGGAATGGTGGGGGTTTGACCGCGCCCTTTGCGCCAGTTGTCTAAGGACCAGACTCGGTCGCAAGGCGTGAGCAACAGCTGGACCGTGAGCAAGAGCACCAGGACATAGTGGTTGAGGTAATTGGTGACATCCATCGACTCCCAATAACCAAAGCCCAAGCCAAAGAGGATCAGCGCCGGACGGGTGAACAGCCCCAGCGCAATACACAGCGCGCCAGCAGCCAGACCATAAGCCATGACATATAAGGTGGTTGCCTGCGGGACCTTAACCCACGCCAAGCCAGAGAACTTAAAGAAGAACTTGGGCTCAATATACTGAATTTCGACCCAGCCATTGGCGATGTAGCGAGCCATGGCGACCGCCATGACCAAGCCAAAGAGGATCCGAAAGACAGCGAGACTGCGCCCATCGACCGGCTCGAGAGCCCGGTCAATGAGCGCGTCCAGTCGCTTAGTCATTGTCGGCGGCACCCTCTTGCGGAACGCTCAGGTTAAGCACCGTTGCGAACTGGGTCTTAAACAGATCCGTGATCGCTTTGACTTTAGCGTGGAGGTCCCGAAGTGACTCAGGGTCGCTCTGGAGCAATAAAGCCCAATCCACCTCCAGCGCCCGAGCCATCTCCTCAGCCTCACGGATCGCAGTTTGCATTTCATCGGCGAGATCATCGGCGCCTTCGGCTCGCAAAAGAGCATCGAACCCATCGCCAGATTCTCCAGTAAACAGCGCGGACAACCCGATGAGGTTACGCTGGACGCTGAGCCCACTGACGGTCGCTCGCTGAAACTCAAGCTTGTTGGCGCAGGTCGCAGCGGTGCAATCCGGGCTGATACCGGTCGGGACCGCTAAACGCTTGTCCTTGGTGATCAGATCGATGTGAAACATCGCGCCAAAGAGCTCGTCCAGGAGGCATTGCGGACTTGCGAACACCGAATCGTCTCCGGGCGTCTCGGCTTGTGCCATGAAGTTGGCGCCATCCGCTGCCCACTTGGTCTTCAAAAGGACCGCATCGTTATGCAGCTCGTTCGCGATGATCGATGCATAATGCGCCTTGTTGCGAGCCAAGCCCTCAGCCCCCAA
>JBDQPD010000046.1:0-25438 GCA_040260805.1 Myxococcota bacterium
CAAGAGGCGAGTGCGCTGGACCAAGGTGCGATCGAAGAAGAGGTCGTAGAGCCTGCACCGCCTCCTCCTCCGCCGGCTCCCGAAGCGGCACCTGCCCCCCCGGCTCCGCCTGCACCACCTGCAGCACCGGCAGCACCTCCTGCGCCAGCGGCGAAAACAAAGGTGCCGGCTAAGGCTAAATCGAAAGCCAAACCTGAGCCTTTAGCCGAAGCTGAGCCAGATCCGATTGATGATGAGGCGGTCAATGTTGAAGCGCGGTTGCGCCAGGAGCTCCATGATCGTTTGATTCGTGTCCTGGATCTTCGCACGCTTGAGATGGAAGAACTCGAAGAAGAGGCTCTGCGCGAACGCAGCCGCGACGCAATCGTAGCGATCATTGACGAGATGGATGCGGCAGGTGAGTGGGATGAAACACTCGATCGTGACCGTATCGTCCGCGATGTTCTTGATGAAGTGCATGGTCTAGGGCCGCTTGAGGAGTTCTTAGCGGACGACAGCGTGACGGAGGTGATGGTTAATCACCCCAGACAGATCTATGTTGAACGCAACGGTCGCCTCGAGCGCGCCAATCGTATCTTCTCATCCGACCGCGCCGTGTTGCAGGCGATCGAGAGGATCGTGGCACCTTTAGGTCGACGTATCGATCAGAGCTCGCCGATGGTGGATGCTCGATTGCAAGACGGCTCTCGTGTCAACGCCATCATCCCGCCGCTCGCCATCCGCGGACCGAGCATTACGATCCGTAAGTTCGCCAAAGAGCGGATGACCATCGAGGATCTCATTCGTTTGGGTACCCTCAGCAAAGAGATGGCTGAGTTTCTTCGGCAAGCCGTTATCAACCGCCGCAATGTGGTGATCTCTGGTGGGACGGGGTCGGGTAAAACGACGACGCTGAATATTCTCTCAAGTTACATCCCCTCGAGCGAGCGGATCGTGACCATCGAAGACGCTGCCGAGCTGCAGCTGCCTCAAGATCATGTGGTCTCGCTCGAGTCACGACCGCCCAACCTAGAGGGTAAAGGCGCCATCGCCATTCGAGATTTGGTGAAGAACTCCTTGCGTATGCGCCCCGACCGGATTGTCGTTGGTGAGTGCCGCGGCGGTGAAACGCTCGACATGCTCCAAGCCATGAACACCGGACATGATGGTTCGCTAACGACCCTTCACGCCAACGCTCCACGCGACGCCTTGTCTCGCTTAGAGACGATGGTTTTGATGTCCGGTATGGAGCTTCCTGTTCGAGCGATCCGAGAGCAGGTGAGCTCAGCGGTTGATATCATCGTTCAGCAGTCACGACTCAGTGACGGTAGCCGTCGGGTGACGCACATCTCTGAAGTGCTCGGGATGGAAGTGGACATCATCACGCTCGCTGACATCTTTGTGTTCAAGCAGAGCGGAATTGCGAAAGATGGAACGGTTCAAGGAGCGCTCAAGCCAACCGGTTTGGTGCCGCGATTTTATCAGGAGCTTAAAGACCGTGGCTTACCGGTCGATATGTCCATCTTCGGTGACTAGGGACGCTTAGAGCATGTGGGTTCTTGTCCTCACCAATCCCGCCGGTAAAACCCGGCAGATCCCTTTTGAGGGGGACCAGTTGGTGCTGGGGCGCTCGCGGTCTGCCGATGTGACCGTCGAAGATCCGCGCATGAGCCGTATGCATCTGCGCTTTGCGCGAGGGCCCAAAGGCAGCTTGACGGTCGAAGACCTCGGCGCTGCAAACGGTGTCTATGTTCAAGGTCAGCGCATCGGAGCAGCTCCCCAAGCGGTCTCGGTGGGTGATCAGATACAATTTGGCGACTGTCGCGTCGTCGTCGCTGCGCCGGTTTCTGCCTATGCGCCTGGGTTGAGCCAAGCGTCTTTACCGGCGGTTGCTGCGAGCGCAGGCTCGGGGGCTTTGGTCCCTTGGGTTTTGTTCACGCCCTCAGATGGCCGGAGTCATGTGATCGCTGGCCCGACGGTTGTCGGTCGAAGTTTGGGCGCTGATGTATCTCTTGATCACCCCTCAGTGAGTCGGCGTCATGCCATGCTCGCACCGCTCCCTAATGGGCAGCTGCGTGTCGAAGATGCAGGCGGCACGAACGGTACTTTTGTCGAGGGTGAACGAGTCGACAGCGAGCAGATGATCAAGGTGGAATCATCGATCGTCTTTGGTGAGTTTGTGGGGGTGCTCAAACCGCAACAGCCGATGCGTCGATTGCCGATTCGTTTACCGAAGATGAACCGCGACTTAGGCCAAAAGCTGATGGTGGGTTTACTCGCTTTCTTAGGCCTTTTGTTGCTGATCAAAGGGCCGAAGGCGCCCAAACGTATGGCATGGGAAGACCGTCGAGTGACGGTCGAAAGCTCGTTGAGCGAAGCGCGCGCACTTCAGACAAGCGGGGCTTGGCAGGAGGCGGTGCCTGTAGTCGGCACGGCATTGGCTGCTGACCCCCTCAACCAAGAAGCTCGCCAACTCAAGCTCCAGCTGGAACGCGAGATCAAGGCTCAGCGCGAGTTTATCGAGGGAATAGCTGCCTTTGATACCGGGGATTATGATCGCGCGCTCAACAGCTTTAGCGCTATTCCTGTGGGCACCAAACATTATCCAGAATCTCAAGAGAAGCGTGCAACTGCGCAGGATCGTCTGCTGAATCAATACCGCGAGCGAGCAGAGCGAGCCTGCCGAGGCTCGCGATGGAAGACCTGCCAAAGTGAAGCGTGCACTTATCTCGCTTATGATCATTCGGAGGCCTTAGTTCGCCTGCTCGCCAGCGCTGAGAGCAACCTCGCTCGTCGGGCTGGTTTTCAGCGCTGTAATACCCTCAAAGCGCGCAGCGAAGATGACCCCAAGGTGCGCAAGCGCAAAGAGGCGCTGACTCGAATCTATCCCGACGCTCGCCTGCGTCAAGCCATGGAGCATTACGCCTCTGGTCGTCTAAGCCAAGCCTCGCGCGAGCTGAGCAACGTGCTGGTCGATTCGCGGCGGCGAAGTCTGCAAGGTCAAGCCTCAAGCCTGCGTCATGACGTCCAGCGCGTGGAAGGTTACATCAAGCGGATTCGAGAGATCGAGCGCTCGGGTGACTTGATGATGGCGCTCCGTCAGTGGGGCTTGATTCGAAAGGTCGATAAGGAGCTGCTGCAGGGTCAGGTCGTGAGTGAGGTTTTGATCGATACTCGAGCCATACTGACCACGTTTTTGATCAAGCGCTCCGCTCAACGACTCGACCAAAAGCGATTTAAAGAGTCGCTGTCGGACTTAACCACTGCGTGGCGCGTCGACCCGCGGAATGTGGGCGTGAGCAGCGCGGTGGAGAAGTTGGCTGCCGAAGCACCCGATGAGGTCGCAAAAATGGCGCTCAGTCTTCTGGCGCGCAAGCCTGCAGCCGCTCGAGAAAATAGCCCAAATCCAGGTTCGCCGAGCCCATAAAGCACAAAGACGCAAAGGGTAGGTGCCGCAGCGCAGCTTCATCCTCTGGAGTCAAACCCGATATGACGTTAACTCTTTTGGGGTAACAGCGGGATAGATGGATCACTTCGTCGTGGTCTAGCGTGCCTTGAGCTGACGCTTTGCTGATGCTCTTCGCCCACGGCGACAAGAGGATCTGATCAGCCGGCTCGTCTTCGAGTAGGCGCCGACCTGTAGCGACGCAATGACAACTAAAGATTCGTCGCTCTGCGTGAGCTGAGCTCTTATCACGCAGGTGCTGATCGTCAGGAACATGAATCCACTCGCCGGGTGCTGACGCCGAGTGATGACTCAAGCTCCAGCGCAGCTCGATCGGGTGTTCGGTGGCGAGGGCGCGCAGCTGCGCCAACGGTAGATCGCTGGTCCTGAGCTGCTTATCACGAACCCAGATGATGAGGGGGCGAAAGGGTTCGGGGAACGACTGAAGACCCTCTGAGAGATCATCAAGCCACCGTGGGTGGTGTTTAAAGTCAGTGACGAGTGTCGGCTTCATCTTGGCAGAACCTTGTCTCAGGACTTAGGCTTGGGCAAGGAGACGACTATGTCGCTGTTTCTATCGATCCTTGTCGTTGCTGCACCGGAAGCATCGACGATCAGTGCTATTGAGGGGGGTCGACTCGCTGAAGCTGAGCAGGCGCTGCTTGCGAAGCGCGAGCGCGGGCAGTGGGATCTCGACGATCAAATTACGTTGGCAGCAGTGTGTTTGGGTAAAGGCGACCTGGCTTGCGCTGAGTTCCTGTACAACGAGACGCTTCAGCCTTCGCCTCGCACGGCGCTTGCCTATTTTGGCTTGGCTGAGATCGCTCGTGTGCGCGGTGACCTCAAACGAGCTCAGTCGTACTACCAGGCCTACCTAGGCTCAAAGCTTCCGGGGCGCAGCGGTGGCTACGATGCGATCGCTCAGAGCCGGCTTGAGGCAGCCTCTGGGGTTCCGAGTATGGGCATGAAGTCGAGTTATCGGGTTCAGTCTAGACCGCCCACATTTGCGGAGCTGTCCTGGACCGCCTCTCGCTATGCTGGCTTGGCGCTCTTCCCAGCGCTGCTCGCTGGTGCGCTGACGGGCTCACTGGTGGATGATCAAACCAACAACGGTATGCTGGCTGTCTTTTCTGCGATTGGGGTGGGTGGAGCCGTCTTTGGCGGCGGTGTCTCATGGGGAATCGGCCGGCAGGCGCGCATCCGAGGATACCAAGGGTCATTTTTGAAGACCGCAGCCGCTGCGGTGATCGCACCGGTATCACTCTTTGTCGGTGGTATGATGGTGGTCAGCAGTGGAGATGGCGATGAAGACACGATCATGCCGCTGGTTACCGTTGGCGCGATCGGGGCGTCGACCTTTGTACCGGTTTACGTCTTCATGCAGGACATGGTCCCCATCCCATAAGCCGTTTATTCGGTCTCAAACCTAGACTTAGGTGTGACTCGGCCCTTCCCTTTGTGTTCAAATCTTGGTTTGGAGGACGGAGTCCTTCCGGGGTGCGCTCTTAAGCGCTGAGAGGATGCTGACTGCATCCAACCCGCAGAACCTGATTCGGATCGTGCCGACGTAGGGAGGGGGACCAGTGCTTGCACTGCCTGCGTCTGGTTTGCGTTCCCCTGGAGCACGTCACCATGACCGACAATCCCTTAAGCGTGGACCCTAATACTCTGATCACTCGAGAGCCGTTGACCGGTTCGTCTAAGATTTATGTCGAGTCGACGTATGAGCACGGCGTCAAGGTTCCGATGCGCAAGGTGTCGCTGACCAACGGCGAGTCGGTCACGCTCTACGATACGTCCGGACCCTACACCGACCCTGACGCAGCGATCGACGTGACCAAAGGCTTAGAACCCGGCGCTCGCCAGCAATGGGTGGCTGACCGTGGCGATACTGAGCTGTATGAAGGGCGCTCGGTGCGTCCAGAGGATAATGGATATCGGGGCAATGCGGCGGGCGGAGCAGCCTTTTACGAAGGGCTCCAGCGTCAGCCGATCCGTGCCCGTGATGGCGCGAATGTGACGCAGCTACACTATGCTCGCCAAGGGATCGTCACCCCCGAGATGGAATACGTCGCGGTGCGTGAGAACATGCGGCGTGAGGAGCTAAAGGCTCGTTACGCTCAGCCGGGCAGAGATCAACGACTCAAAGGCGAGAGCTTTGGCGCCAACCTTCCCGAGACCGTAACCCCGGAGTTTGTTCGTGCTGAGATCGCTGCGGGGCGCGCTATTATCCCGGCGAACATCAACCACCCTGAGCTTGAACCGATGATTATCGGTCGCAACTTTTTGATCAAAGTGAACGCCAATATTGGCAACTCTGCGGTGACCTCATCGATCGCTGAAGAGGTCGACAAAATGGTCTGGGCGATTCGCTGGGGCGGCGACACCGTGATGGATCTGAGCACCGGGCGCGACATCCACAACACGAGAGACTGGATCCTCCGCAACAGCCCGGTACCGATTGGTACGGTTCCGATTTATCAAGCGTTAGAGAAGGTCGGCGGAGTCGCTGAGGACCTGACCTGGGAGATCTTTCGAGACACCCTGATCGAGCAAGCCGAGCAGGGGGTATCCTACTTTACGCTGCACGCAGGCGTGCTCCTTCGCTACGTCCATCTGACCGCCGATCGTGTGACCGGTATCGTGAGTCGCGGTGGCTCGATCATGGCGAAGTGGTGCATTGCGCACCATCAAGAGAACTTCTTGTACACACACTTCGAAGAGATGTGTGAGATCATGAAAGCCTATGACGTGAGCTTTAGCTTGGGCGATGGATTACGCCCTGGCTCGGGAGCTGATGCCAACGATGAAGCTCAACTCTCCGAGCTCAAGACCTTAGGCGAGCTGACAAAGATCGCCTGGAAGCATGACGTCCAGGTCATGATCGAGGGCCCGGGCCATGTTCCGATGCATCTGGTCAAAGAGAACATGGAGCTCCAGCTCAAGTATTGTGATGAGGCTCCATTTTATACGCTCGGACCGCTGACGACGGACATCGCTCCTGGTTATGATCACATCACCAGCGGTATTGGTGCTGCGATGATCGGGTGGTTTGGCTGCGCCATGCTCTGCTACGTGACCCCCAAAGAACACCTCGGTCTGCCCGACAAAGATGACGTGAAGACGGGTTTGATCACCTACAAACTCGCAGCGCACGCAGGTGATATCGCCAAAGGCTTACCCGGGGCGCGCTATTGGGACGACGCCTTGAGTCAGGCGCGCTTTGAGTTTCGTTGGGAAGATCAGTTCAATCTCGGGCTCGACCCCGACACGGCGCGGGCATTCCATGATGAAACCTTACCCAAAGACTCGGCTAAGGTAGCCCACTTTTGCTCGATGTGTGGACCTAAGTTCTGCTCGATGAAGATCAGCGCGGACGTCAGGAAGTATGCCCAAGAGCGTAACTTGCAGAGTGAAGAGGCGTTGAATGAGGGCATGCGTGCCAAGAGCGAAGAATTTCGAAAAGGGGGCAGCGCCCTTTATGTTGAGAAGGAGCTCTAGCTCACTGGTTATCAATACTAGCGGAGTGTGAGTTGTCTGCTATACACTGATCACGCTTTGGGGAGGGTAGATGGTACGGCTAGGATCGGCGCTATTGTGCCTGAGTATGATTGCGTGTGGACCACCGACGCCAACAGGCGGTGGCGGGTCGGCGCGCACGCGCTGCGACACCAACGACGACTGTCGCGCTGATTTTGATTGCGATGATGGACGCTGTGTTCGTCGCACCGGTAGCCCAGCAGTAGACGCTGGCGTCGCGCCGAGCGATGCGGGCATGATGACCGACGCGTCGATTATCGAGCCGGAGACGGATGCAGGTGAGGTGCAACCAGCGGATTGCGGTAATGGCGTCCTCGATGGCGAAGAGCTTTGCGACGACGGCAACCGCGACAACACCGACGGCTGCCTCAATTCCTGCGTCCCCGCTAGCTGCGGCGATGGAGTGATTCGAGTTGGCGTTGAGCAGTGTGACGACGGCAACCTAGCGAGCGGCGATGGCTGCTCGGCTGATTGCATGACCGAAGAGGTCGAGCCGGTTTGTGGAAACGGTGTCGTAGAAGCAGGCGAGCAATGCGACGACGGTAATCGCTCAAATGGCGATGGTTGTGATTCGGAGTGCCAGACCGAGACGCCTCAAGATCAGGACCACGGTGACACGCCTGAAGAGGCGATGCGGATTACCGTGCCGGCTTCGGTCGAAGCGTCACTGTTTAGCGGCACCGATCGAGATTATTTCCGATTCTTTGCCACTGGAACCGGGGTCTACATGATCGAGACGACGGGCAGCACGGATACGGTCTGTTCGGTCCTGTTTAACGGGAACCCACTGGCAACCGATGATGACTCGGGTGTGGTCAACAACTGCGCAATACAGCAACGCCTCGACGCCGGTCGCACGTATCATATCCGTGTATCGGGCTCCGGCGGGGCGACCGGTGCCTATGTCTTACAGGTCAACCGCTAAGCGCTTGTCAGTGGGCTCGTACCGTCACGGTTTTGCGTGTTGAGCGCCCCGTAGAGTCGCTGACTACAATCGTATGTTCGCCCAGGCTGGGCTGCCACCATAAGGGCTCATTCGCCGTTTTACTGCCCAAGAACTTGCCGTTGATAAACCAGCTCAACTCAGCGCCTTCCTCGGCTTCGGCTTGAAGCGCAATCTCCTGCTCTTTGGTGTCCATACCGGGGATTAAGATGAGCGTTTTCTGCGACGGCGAGACCACCCTTAATCGGCTGCGCTGTCCGGTTTGGCAGTCGGCGGAGAGGGTATAAACCTGAGGCAGCATGAGGTGAGTAAAGGCTCGGGTTTGCGAAGGTAAAATCAAGACGGACTTCTCGACGGCTCCCTTTGGAGCGCAGGCTTTGGGGTAGGCTTCTTGCCCCCCATCAGCGACGTAAAGTTTCCGGTGATAGGGGCATTCGGCGATCGCTATGCTCTGACGAGGTGCGTCAATCGTTTGCGTCTCATCGCAGCCCGCGCCAGGCAAGAACCCAGAAAAGGCACAGACTCGAGTCTTCATCATTCCCGCAGGCGCTTGATCCTCCAAGCGATCCGAATCTTGGTGTCCGAGGGCGTCGAAGGCGTCAAAGAGCAGCGGGCCTGCGATCGGAGCTCCCACCAGATAACGGCTGGGGTTTCGGTTCAGGTTCCCCAACCATACTGCGACCGTATATTGCTCATCTGAGCCGACTGACCAGGCGTCTCGAAAACCAAAACTTGTCCCTGTCTTCCAGTGGATTTGGGGCGCCATTCCATAGAGCCGCGCTCGGATCGGGAAGTCGGGGCGATCACGCGTTTTGAGCACCTGTCGAAGGCGCCAAGCCGCTTCGGCGGTGACCATTTTGATTCCATCACTCGCAGGATCATCAGCAAAACGACGCAGGGTCCTAAGCCGCCCGTCGCCGGCTAACCCTGCGTACATCTCTGCCAGCTCGACCAAGGTGATCGGGACCGTCCCTAGGGCAGCAGCGAGGCCGTAAAACTCGGGCTTCGGGTTGACGTGTTGCAGGCCTAAATTCCTGAGCAGACCAATGAACTGCTCGATCCCAAGGCGCGAGAGCAGCCGCACAAAGGGGACGTTCAGGGATTGAGTTAGCGCTTCATCAAGCCTGACCAGTCCCTGGAACGTGCCGCTAAAGTTTTGTGGTCGATAGCTTCCGTAGTGGGTGGGAAGATCTTGGACCAGATGCTCAGGACTCGCGATCCCCTCGTCGATGGCGAGTCCCAGTAAAATAGGCTTAAGCGTTGAGGCGGCGTGGCGTGGTCGATCAAAAGCTGGAATCTGTGCGCCGTCGTGGTCAGCGAAGAAGTCAGCGCCGCCAATCAGCGCTTTGATTTGCTGCGTTTGATGATCCACGACGACGATCGCGCCATTTTGGATGTCGAGCTTGGCTCGCTCGGAGGCGTTGCGATCAAAGACCTCTTGCGCAAGCCTTTGCGCCGATGCGTCTAGCGTGCTGTGAATCTCTGTTTTGAACGGGCGTTGAGCGCGTAACCAACGGGCAGCGTGAGGGAGCGAGCGAGGCATGGCTCGGCGGAACTCGGGTACGGGTTCAGCCAGGCTCTCTTCGAGCTTACTTTGATCGATCAGTTCACCTTGGCGCATGCGTCGCAAAATCGTGTCGCGAGCCGACCGCAACCGGGTCCCATTAATGAGACTAGGGGCGCGAGCGCCAGGCCGCTGCGGAACGGCGAGTAAGGTCGCGATCTCGGCAGCATCTAAGGTCGCCGCTGAATGGTTAAAATAGGCATAGCTTGCGCCATGCACCCCTTCGAGGTTGCCGCCAAAGGGTAAGAATCGAAGATAGTTTGCGAGCACCTCTTGGCGCCCTAGCCTGAGGTGCAGTTGCAGCGCCCGCCAGGCTTCAATGATTTTACTGCTCAGTCGCCTAGGACGGGGCTCCAGCAAGCGGGCGAGCTGCATGGTTAGCGTCGAAGCACCTGAAACGATGCGCCCGCTCGACCAGTTGGTCATGGCTGCGCGGACGATGGCGATCGGGTCGACCCCGAAGTGGCTCTCGAACCGTTCGTCTTCAATAAAAAATAGAGCTTGAAGATACTCTGGATCCAGACGCGAAGGATCGCCCGCTAATCGCCAGCGCTCATCGGGTGATAAGAAGGTGTGGGCGAGGGAGCGATCACTCCAGAGCACGGTTTGACTGTCCGCATGAACCAAGCGTTCGGGCAGCGGGATCCACCAAAAGCTGCTGATCAACACCAGCGTGATGACGCTGCAAAGCGCAAGGAAAAGGCGGAGCTTAGGTCGTTTCATGATCTAGAGCGGGAATCGTCTACTGACCCACCAGGACCCAAAGCGCAGCATGATCGACTCCGAACCGGCAGGTAGGACGACTGAGTAGCGCCGAACCGCACCTTGGGGATCGAGTTCCAGGACATCGTGCAGTGCGCCCTCAGGCTCGATGAGAACCACCAGCTCACCCTCAGGGGCTTCAGGCCCGACTTCAATGACTAGCTGGCTAAAGTTACGGCTAAACACCAACCACTCAGGTTCCTCGATCTTAAACGGGCCTGCTTTGCCATCGCAATCGTAAGCGACGCGAGCGCCGCTCGGGAAGCGCATGGTCCCTGTGGTCCACGGCGACAGCACATAAGGGTGGGTGCCGCTTCGTAGCTGACCCTGGCTATCGTATTGGCGCCAGATCTGATCAACGGGCGAGAGCAGCGCGTGTCCGGTTCCAAAGGCCGGGACGTAGCGGTCAGCAGGCATCAGCGTGCAGCGCGGCGGTTTACCGTCGTTGGGCGGCACCTCCCGCTGCATTCGCGGAACGCCCTCAAGGGCGGTGTTGAACAGATCCATGTAACCATCAAAGTCGATGTCCGTTCGGACCATCGCCCGTGTCGAGTAGGTGTAGTCCTCATTGCGACTGTCTTGGCTGGTCGAAGGCGCCAAGCCGACCTCGTCCGAGTGCATCGTAAATTGACGCGACTCCTTCTGCAGGAGGGCGGCATCAAAGTGCATCGGATATTCTCTCACTGCGCTTGATTTGGTGCCGCCTTGAGCGACCAAAAGGTCATCGCGACCGTCTCGGTCTAAGTCGTCTGAGAAGACCCCCCAGCTAAAGGTGGGCGTCCCATCGTAAAGAGTGACACCCAGCTGATTCGCAAGGTCAGGGCTCTCAAGTACGCCCGTAGCGACCGCCCGGTTCCGGCCAAGGTCTGTAAAATAAACAACATCACCCATTCCCTCGACGCGCACCACAGCGCTGCCCATGTAGCCGCCCCATGCCAAGTTCTGAAAGCCAGCCCTGACCGGGAAATAGCGGCATCGGTCCAGCGGGGTGCAGCTCATGTAGATACCGCCAGGGTCGGGCTCTAGGTATTGGGGTCTTGTGGCTTCGTCTTCGCTGACCAAAATATCCCAGAGGCCGTCCCCGTTGAGTTCGGCTGCTCCGAGACCGAGCGTCGAGCCCCAAGCTTCGAGTAAGATCGGGTTGTCACGGTTCCATTCTTCGGGCTCGACGTATTCAAAACCGCCGTCGGGCAGCTGTCGAAACAGCAGATGGTAGCCTGACTCGCCGTGTGCGCCGATGTCGTCGAACTGGCAGCCGATCAGGATGTCGATAAGACCATCAAGATCAAAATCAATGCTCAGGGCAGCGCCCACGTTGCAGCTGTCCCGATCGTCTTCGGTTGGGACCAAAGCATGCAGATCAATTTGCTCGAGCCGAGGATGAAAGCGCTGCACCCGAATCGTATGCATGCCGGTCATGATCAACTCATGGTACCCATCACCCTCGAGATCCGTGCCAAAGCCACCGCTGATTCCGGGCCGCTTAAAACCGCAGAAGAGGTCGTCGCGTACGAAGTGTGGATTCGAGGGTGTTGAATCGTTTCGGTAGATACATGAGGGCGTATCGACGTTACCGCCACGGCCTTGGGTGCCAATGAACAGATCAAGGTCTTGATCACCATCCATGTCAAAGGGCGTCACCCCAAAGCCAAAGTCACCGTATGCCGAGGCGCTCCGCCGCTCATTGCCTGAGGGGATGGTTGAGAGATGGTCCGCAAACGCTAAGCCATGAACCCGCTCAAAGAGGATACCGAACTCAGGGGTGGGGCGGTTGAGGCATTGCCCTTGATGGCAGCGCTCGGTGTCTAAACAGTCACCATGGACCAGGCATTCACCGTCAAAGCATTGTCCGTAGACCGAGCAGGCTTGACCTTCTGGACACGCATCGCCTTGCCCGCATCCGCCGGCGTCAGCATCGGGGGCGGCGGTCGCGGCATCGCTCGCACCTGCATCGGCGATGCTGACGCCCGCATCGACGCTAGCATCGGCGGTCACAAGCCCCGCATCTGCCGGCGCTACAGGGGACTCATCACAAGCCAGGGCACCGAACAGTGCGATCACAAAGCACAACGTCTTTTTCATGGGCGCTCCCACCAACGCGGTATCCATCGGTCCCCTAGGCGAATCATGACCGCCTGAGTACTCTCCGGCAAGGGCACTCTCCATTGCCCAGCGGCGATCTCTTCTCCCGCAACCAAGGACCGCTCGTGATCACTCAGGGCGCTCACGCTGCCCGCTGGACCGAGGTCGCTGATCTGGACAAGCCAACCTTGCTCGCCGCGCTGAAGCGTGAGCCAATCTGGCTCTTCAACCAGAATCGGCCCCGCAGTCTGTTCGCAGTCAAAGGGTACGACGGCTCCGCTTGGAAACCGGATCGCCGCACGGGACCACGGGCTGACGACAAACGGAGAGGTGCCGCTGCGCAGCTGCCCCTGGCTGTCCCATTGGCGCGCTAATCCGCCCTCCGGAGGTACCAATGCGTGTCCGACACCAAAGGCTGGTGCGTAACGAGCTTTGGGAATGATCGTACACCGCGGCGTATGTTCGGCGGTGGTCAGCACTTCACGGTGAAGGCGGGGGGCGCCCTCTTTGCCACCGCTCAAGAACTCAAGCGTCCCATCGCCGTCGAGATCGACCTTGATCAGACCACGACTTGAGTAGACGCGTTGTTCCGTTCGGCTGTCCGCATGCGTAAACGGCGCAAGCCCCCGGTCGGCGCTGTGGAGGTTGAATCGGCCATCGTCTGTCTGAAGGAAGAGGGCGTCAAAGTGGGTGGCGTGAGTATCGACGGACGGCAACCAGACGGCGCCTTGGTTCAGCATGAAGTCATCTCGTCCATCTCGGTTGTAGTCATCGACCGCCACGCCCCAAGAAAACATCATATCCTGACCGATATAGCCCATTTGTGTTCGACTGCGTTGGGCAAAATCGCGGGCACTTCGCCCCGGACGGACTTGGACCATCCGGTTGTTCCCGGTGTTCGAGAAATAAGTCACTTCGCCTAAACCCTCGAGGATCATCACGCCGCTGCCCATGTAACCACCCGCCGCCATCTGCGGTTCGGCTAAGCGATAGGGCTCGAATCCGCATGAGGTGTCCGGCGGGCAGCGAAGGTAGATACCACCCGGATCGATTTGCCCGCTCAAGAAGAGCTCCGGGATCGCCGTTCCTTCATCCTCGTTGACCAGTAAGTCGAGCAGGCCGTCGTCGTCGAGATCGGCTGCTCCTAGCGCAAGCGTTGAGCCGAGCGCGTGCAGTAAGATCGGATCTTCGCGGTCCCATTCGCCGCGGTCGAGATGACGCAGCCCGCCTCGACCATCGCCAGCGAAGGCGAGGTTGATCAGCGAGTTGCCGTGTTGGTCGTTGGTATCCCATTGGCAGCCGACCAAAACATCGAGGTGCCCATCGTGGTTGAGGTCAAAGCTGACCGCAGCCCCTGCGTTGCAGTTTCTGCGGGCGTCGCCCTCGGGCAGTAAATCGAGAAGTTCGATCTGCTCAGCGCGTGGATAGAAGCGTTGTAAGGTGGCGCGCTTGGGCCCGGTCATGAGCAACTCGTGACGTCCGTCTTGATCGAGATCGAGCCCGTGACCGCCGGTCGGTGGGTTCGGTAGCTGCGAGCAATAGTCAGCGACAGGTACAAAGGCTAACGACCCTGGCGCGCTTTGGTTGCGGTAGAGACACGCTGGGCTTGAGCCAGGCGAGTCGTAGCCTTGACCGATAAACAGGTCGAGGTCTTGGTCGCCGTCAAAATCAAGCAACGCCATCCCAAATCCAACATCGGTGCAGACGTGCATCCCCGGCCGGTCGCAGGGGTCTTCAAAGACCGCGACATGCTCCTCAAAGGCATCGATGAACACGCGCTCAAGGACAAAGCCTGGCTCAGGGCGGTTCAGGCAGACACCTTCTCGGCAGCGTTGATTATCCTCACAGTCACCATGGCTGAGGCATTCTCCCTGATAACAGCGGCCGACATCCGAGCACTTGAGACCGTCCTGGCAGTCGCTATCGGCCAAGCACGCATCCGGCGCAACGCAGCGATCTTCAACGCATCGCCAGCCTTCATCACAGCCGTGGGCGCATTCGACCATTCCGACGTCGGGCGCGCCGGCGTCCAAGCCTCCGGCATCAACGCTCGAAGCGTCGACATCAATGACCCCTGCATCGGATACGGGCGTGTCCGTCGAGCAGGCGACGAAGATCAGGAGGCAACAGGCTAGCGTCTTCATGGCGCCGGCTCCACGTTGAACCACAAGGCCAGCCAGCGCTGGCCAAAGCGAATCATGACCCGCTCGGTTCCGTTGGGGAGCACCATACGGTGCTCACGTTCGCTCAGCGATTCAGCGGGGAGTCTTTGAGCGCTTGGTTCAACCCAAACACTCACGGCGCCCCCTGGGTGACCCTGAGGGGTCTCGATGATCAGATTCGTTCCCGTTTGACGCAGCGAGAGCCATTCGGGCTCGACCACGACGGTGGGGCCGACGCGGTCACCGCAGTCAAACGGCACCAGCTTACCGCTTGGGAACCTAAGCTCGCCGCGGCGTGTGGTGGTCAGGATAAACGGGGAGGTGCTGCTTCGAATCTGACCCTGGCTGTCCCAGGCGGTTTCTCGATCGCCGAACTTAACCCGGTAGCCGGTGCCAAAACCTGGAACATATCGACTGCGCGGAATCAGCGTGCAGCGCGGCCGATGATCGCCGGCGAGCGGGACCTCTCGATGAACCCGAGGTGCACCTTCTAGTCCGGTGCTGATCAGATCGAGATGACCATTATAATCCCAATCCGACTTGAGCACGGCTCGAGTGGCGTAGACAAAGGTGTCGTTGTTCGAGTCTTCGGTGGTGAGCGGCGTAATGCCGACCTCGTCGCTGTACAGCTGAAAACGGTTCGTTGCCTGCAACATCAGAGCGTCGAAATGCGTTCGGTACTCGTGCGGACGACCTGCTTTGACTGAGCCTTGACCGATGAACAGGTCATCTCGACCGTCGCGATTGAAATCGTCGACCACCACCCCCCAGCTAAAAAGGGCTACGTTGTCGAGCATGCTCAGATCGGCTCTCCATTCAGGCGCTATTGAGGAGCGAGGCAACAGATCGGTTGGGACCAAACGATTGGTCCCAAGGTCGGTGAAGTAAGCCGCCTTACCGATCGAATGCAGGTCAAGGATACCGCTGCCCATATAAGCGCCAAAGCGGCTTTCGTCCGGAGCCAATGGCGCCGCTTCAAACGCACAATCGTGACCCGGCTCGCAGCGTAAATAGATCCCGCCAGCCTCAACCTGGACTTGAACATCGCGAATCACTGAGTCGTGACTAGCGAGCAGATCTTGTAAGCCGTTGCGATCGATATCGACCGCCCCCAAGGCGAGCGTGTTCGCATTGGACTGCAAGACGAGCGGCCAGTCCGCTGCGGGAGCCACCCTAAATCCATGGTCTGGGGTCTGAATGAAGAGCAGCTTTCGGTAGCTGGTGCGATCAAAGGGGCTGAGCTCGGTTTGGCAACCGACCAGCAGGTCGATGCGTCCATCATAGTTGAAGTCCAGGCTCACGAGTGAGCCCACCAAGCAGCCGTCACCGCGTTGCTCAGCGGGTACCAAGTTCATCAAGTCGAGCTGTCGTGGTTCGGGCGCAAACCATTGCAAGGTCAGGTGCCGGAGTCCGGCTAATAAGAGCTCATGCACGCCGTCGTTGTTGACGTCCGTCGCAAAGCCACCATGGACGGGAGCGCCACGCCATTCGCAGTGTCCCTCAACGGGGACAAAGCGGGCTTGTCCCGGGAGCGATTCATTAGCGTAGAGACAGGCATGAACCGTCGAGGTCGCATCAGGGGCTTGGCTCCCTAAGAAGAGGTCCAAGTCCAAGTCGCCGTCATAATCGAGTAAAGCAGCGCCAAAGCCCCATTCACCCTCCATCCATATCGAGCGATCAGGCGTCTGATCCGGTAAGGGGGACTGATGCGCTTCGAGCGCGTCCAGTCGAACGCGTTCGAACATAATCGCAGGGTCGAGGGAGAGCCGGGCTCTGCACACCGAGCTGCTGCAGTGTTGTTGATCCAAGCAATCGCTATCGGTCAGGCACTCCAAGTCCGTGCATTGCCTCAGGTCACTGCAGCGCTGCGCTTCTGGACAGTCGCTGTCGCTGAGGCAATCTGTTGGCGTCTCAATGCACCTTTTGAGCACACAGGCCGCTGCCGGCGGGCAGTCTCGATCGACAGAGCACTCAAAGGGCAAACAGTGCCCTGTTTCGTATTGGCATTGTTGAGCATCCGGACAGGGGCATCGGCTGATGCAACGGTCATCGATGCACCGCAGGCCTTCGGGACAAACTGGCGAGCAGCGCTCTTGCCCAGCATCGGCCTGAGCGCCTGCATCGAACTCGGAGTCGCCCGCATCCAAGATGACATTGGTTGCATCCAAGATGACATTGGCTGCATCGAGCGCTGCAGAGGCATCTGAAGCGGGTACGACGCCGGTGTCAGCGGGGGTGCTTGCCGCCGAGCACCCAAGGCAAAATAAGATCAGCAGATGACGTCTTTTCATAGAGGCCACCACCTCCCGAGCCAGCGTTCACCAAAACGCAGCATAAAGCGTTCCGAGTTTGGCGGTAGGGTTACATGATGCAAGCCAGCTCCTTGGTCTTCGGTCGCTAACAACTCACCGCTAGGCTTGACCAGCACGGTGAGGACACCCTCAGGGGCTCCTGCGTCCAACGTCACATGAAGCTGATTCGATGTACGCTCTGTGGCCAGCCACTCAGGCTCTTCAAGGACGATCGGTCCGGGCTGCCCTTGGCAGTCAAACGCAACGACGGCGCCGCTTGGGAAGCGGACACTGCCTTGTTGCCATGGGCTCAAAATATACGGCGTAGTGCCGCTTTTGAGCTGCCCCTGACTGTCCCACTTACGCCAGGTTTGGTCGTCACCTGAGCGAAAGGCATGACCCACACCAAAACCCGGAACGTAGCGACTGCGCGGGATCAGGGTGCACCGTGGAGCGGCTCCAACGAGAGGCACCTCGCGGTGCAGGCGCGGGCGACCCTCGATACCCAGTTCCACGGTGTCGATGAAGCCATCGTTGTCCAGATCAGCCCGAAGCAGGGCTCGCCCGGCATACGGGTATTCTTCGACGCCGCTGTCTTCGGGTGAATAGGGTTGAAGCCCGACGTCTTCGCTGTGGAGCGTGAAGCGACCACGCGCATCTTGTTGCAGAAAGGCTGGAAAATGCGTGGCGTATTCGATGGGCGGCATGGCTTTGATAGCGCCTTGCGACACCAAGAGATCGTCTCGTCCATCTCGATTGTAATCATCGACCGCAATCCCCCAGCTAAACAGCGGCAGACCTTCGCTTTGTGAGAGGTCGACGTTCGACGCGAGGGCAAAGTCGCGGATCCGCTCGCCATTCACTTGAGCCAGTCGGTTGGGTCCAAAGTCCGTAAAGTAGACGAGCTCACCGCGTCCTTCGACATAGATCACCGCGCTGCCCATCAAGCCACCATGCGCCCGCTCATCTCGCCCGAGTCGAAAGGGTCGGAACTGGCATGTTTGCCTGGGGTCGCAGCGAAAGTAGACCCCGCCGGGGTCCGTCTCGATGTCAGGCGGTCGAGTGTAAAAGTCTTCCGAGACCATCAGGTCGATCAAGCCGTCGTCATTAAGGTCAGTGGCACCCAGGGCGATGGTTGAGTTCTGAGCCTCGAGCAGGAGCGGTTGGTCTTGATTCCAATCGCCTCGGTCAAGCGCTGTGAAGCGACCGTCCTCATCTTGTACAAAAACCAAGTGGAGCACAGATTGTCCGTGCTCATCGATCTTTGTGAAGTGACAGGCGACGACCAGATCGAGTCGACCGTCGTAATTTAAGTCCAAATTCACTGCGGCGCCTGCGTTGCAATCGCGCCGAGGGTTGTCCTCAGGAATCAGCGCCAAGAGGTCGAGCACTTCGAACTGCGGATGAAAACGTATGAGCTCCACCACTCGATCGCCCGTCACCACAAGTTCGTGGTAGCCGTCACCCTCGACGTCAAAGCCATAACCGCCGCTCCAGTCTCTTTTAGGCTCAGCGCACAGGGGCGTGGCTCGAAATTCGGGTTGCGCGCCGAGCGAGATGTTCTCGTACACACAAGGAGCGCTTCCACCCTCAAGGTGGGCGCTCTGGATACCGACAAATAGATCCAAGTCGTGATCGCCATCCATATCGAAAAGCGCAGCGCCAAAGCCAAAGTCGCCGTAGATGTCTCGCTGACGAGTCTCCTCGAGGCTCGGCATTAAGGAGATATGGTTGTGCAGCGCCTCAGGTCGATATCGTTCAAAGACGATACCCTGCTCTGAGGTCACTCGGTTAAGGCATTGGCGATTAACGCAACGTTGCGTTGCGTCGCAGTCGTCGTGCGTCAGGCATTCATGGTCATGGCACCGCCCCAAACTCGAACAGCTCTGGTTGGCGATGCATTGACCGTCATTCTCACAAGAACCATCGGGTCCGACGTCGGTCTGACCTGCGTCCATCACGGAGACGTCCGTTGCTCCCGAGTCGATCATGCCGAGATCGGCCGAGCCTGCATCGAGGACCGGATCGACAGGCGCTGATGGAGCCTCCAACAACGAGCAAGCGCCGCACATGAGCGCGATCAGCGAGAGCGTTGTGATCCTGGCACCGCCCAGCTGACCGCCCGATTCTGCGCTGAGCCTCTCGAGCTTGGGTTTAATCAAGTTCAAACCAACGAGCGGTCCAGCGTTCGCCAAAGCGCAACATGATCCGGCGGCCGTCGCCCGGCCAAGCTGCAGTCCAGGTTCCCGGCGACGCCAAGGTCGCAGCCTGAGTCGACTCGCCTTCGACGAGGACCGAGAGTTCGCCCTCGGGTGCCTCAGGGCTGACATGGATCTCGAGCTGGTCAGCGGCGCGCTCAAAGCGAATCCAATCGGGTTCTAAGACCAGCTGAGGTCGTACTGAGTTCGAGCAGTCAAAGGCGACGCGGGCGCCGCTTGGAAAGATCACCGTTCCGGTGGAAAAAGGGCTGAGCAAGAAGGGCGAAGTGCCACTTCGGACTTGCCCTTGGCTGTCCCATAAGCGGGGTCTGGGGTCATCAGGTAGGACGAGCTGATGACCGCTGCCAAACCCAGGCACATAGCGCGGCATGGGGACCAATGTGCAGCGCTTATTCGGGTTGTCGAGTAAGGGTATCTCTCGATGAACCCGGGGCGCACCCTCCATCCCAGCAGTGATGATGTCGATCTGTTGGTCTAGGTCGAGATCGGCTTTGACCGCAGCGCGTGACGCAAAGGCCCGCTCTTCATGACCGCTATCTTGAGTGGTAAAGGGGTCGATCCCGACATCTGCGCTGTACCAACCAAAGCGTCCCGGCTCTTTTTGCAGCAGCAAGAGATCCAGGTGCATGGCAAAATCGGCGATGGTGTGTCCAGGAACAGCACCGTTGGCGACGAACAGATCGTCTTGCCCGTCAAAATCAAAGTCGTCGACGATCACGCCCCAGCCGTAGACGCCTTCGCCACCGAGATAGCCGATGGCGGCATTCGCTCGACTCGTGACGTCACGAAAGCCCGAGTCGGTCCCACGTAAGAGGCGGTTGTCCGCAATATCGGTGACGTAGAGATGATGAGCTGGGTGATCGCCGACGCGCAGGACCCCAGAGCCCATATAGGCGCCTTTGGCGCGGTCACCCGATGCAAAGCGTTGCACCGTAAATCGACAGTCTTCGTCCGGAGGACAGGCGAAATAGACCCCTCCAGGATCTGGGTTTTCCATCACCAGGTGCACCAAGATGTCTTCGTTGACGATGAGATCGCCGAGGCCGTCATCGTTGAGGTCGGCTGCTCCGATCGCCAGCGTCGAACTTTCGAGCTCGTGGATCACGGCATCGCCGGTCACCCACTGGTCACGATCGACAAAGCGCAGCTGCGTCTGCTCGTCTTGAAGAAAGAGCAGATTCTTGAACGTCTCTTGGGTGCCGCTCACCATATCGAGGTGACAGCCGACCAAGAGATCGACGCGACCATCATAGTTAAAGTCCTGGGCGATAGCAGAGCCGGCGTTGCATTGGCGACGAAGGTCGTCTGCAGGGAGCTCGGCGATGAGATCCTGGGTCGCAGCGACCGGGGCAAAGCGCTCCACCTCGATGCGCGCTGGTCCGAGCTTGATCAGCTCATGAAGGCCATCGCCTTCGAGGTCCATAGCCGCTGCGCCCTGCCAGTGACCTGGCACCCCATTGCACGACGCTTCGATGGCTTCGAATCGAGGTTGGGTAGGTCGAGATTCGTTACGGTATAAGCACGCGGGAGTGCCGCCTTCGCTGCCGATGAACAGGTCGAGGTCCAAGTCGCCATCGATGTCGAGCAAGGCTAAGCCAAAGCCGGTACCCCCCGCAAAGAGGCGAGCGTCGGCTTCAAAATCTGGGATCGGTGGCACCGAGCGGTGCGCTTGAATCGAAGGCATGTAGAGGCGCTCAAACTGAACCCCGGCAGCGCTTTCGATACGCGCCAGGCAGCGGCCGGTATGACAGCGCTCGGTCGCATCACAGTCCCCGTGGGTTTGACAGGCGCCCTCAAAACACAAGCCGGCAACCGAACAGCGCTGCCCGTCTGAGCACTGAGCATCGTCCGTGCACTCGGGGCTTGGGTTGACCACACAGCGCCGACCGAAACATTGGTCTGGCGGACAATCAGCGGGACATTCGCGACCCGTATCGCCCTCGCTCGGTCCAGCGTCGGTGACCGGGGCAGGTCCACCTAATCCGGCGTCAAGGGGATCCGAAGGGTCTGAGTTCCCGCCGCAACCCATCGAGCCTGCGATCCATAGGATAACGAAAAGTCTCATGGCGACACCTCTGCTCTCAAAAACCGGCGCGCAAGCCAATGCGC
The DNA here is from genome assembly GCA_040260805.1 of Myxococcota bacterium. GTDB lineage: Bacteria > Myxococcota > UBA4151 > UBA4151 > UBA4151 > CACGMS01. Next base: position 21,097 of record JBDQPD010000046.1, read on the forward strand.
TCCGAATCGGATCATCCATCGATCGCTGCCGTCCGGTAGGGTGATGGTGACGAGGTCACCGTCTCCGCCTTGGACCCACTGACCGCTCGGTTCAGCGTAGACGGACACAGGGCCGCCGGGGGCGTCTTCCGAGCGTTGAATTTGAAGTTGGTCCCCGCTGAGCGAAAGGCTCAGCCATTCGGGTTCTTTGACCACCCAAGGTCCCGGACTGTTTTGGCAATCAAAGGGGACCTTAGCGCCGCTTGGGAAGCGCAGATGACCTTGAGTCCAAGGGCTCAAAACGAAGGGTGAGGTCCCCGAACGATTTTGACCTTGGCTGTCCCAGCGCCGCTCAGGCCCATCGTGCGGCACTAAGCTGTGTCCGATGCCGAACCCTGGAACATAGCGATCGATGGGCACCAAGGTGCAGCGTGGCGAGTCGGGGCGTTGATTTGGCACCTCTCGATGCAGCCTCGGTCGGCCTTCAAGACCCATACCGATGAGCTCCAAAAATCCGTCGTTATCGAGATCCGCCTTGAACGCTGCTCGACTTGAGTAGGGGCGGGTCTCATTGCGGCTGTCATCATGCGTAAAGGGAGCGATCCCCAGATCCCCGCTGTGCAGCACAAACCCACCATCACGTTGCATGAAGACGGCGTCAAAATGCGCGCCAAAGGCGTCGATGTCTGGATCCATGACGGTGCCGTTGCTAATGAACAGGTCATCAAATCCATCGCGATCAAAGTCATCGACGACGACACCCCAGCTGAAAAATCGATGCCCCCCCATAAAGGCTAAATCGACACGCAGCGATTCAGCCAGGTCAATGGGTGCCCCATCGGGGTAGTGAACCAAGCGATTGTAGGTCTCGTCGGTGACGTAGATGAACTCTCCTTGGTCCCCAAGGTGAACCAAGCCGGACCCCATGTAAGCACCAAACTCTTGCTCTGAATTGCCATAGCGGAGCGCTTGGTATTGGCAGGATTGATCAGCGCCACAGCGGAGATAGATCCCGCCTGGGTCTAAATAGTCAGCGCCGGGACCCATGATCCGCCGGTCTTCGTTGACCAAGAGATCAAGGAGCCCATCATCATTGAGATCGGCTGCGCCAAGCCCAAGGGTCACGCCTTGCGCTTCGAGCAACAAGGGCTGCTCTTTGTTCCAATCGGAACGCTCCAGCAGCTGCGGCATCCCTTCGCTGTCGATCAAGAAAGCCAAATTGCGGTAGCTGACCTCATCGATCCCGATGTTCTCGTCCATCGGCCCGACTGCGCAGCCTAAAATTAGGTCGAGACGACCATCATAGTTCAAATCTACGCTAAGCGCTGACGAGGCAAAGCAGCGGCGCCTCACATCGTCCTCGGGCAAAAGCGCAAGCAGATCGACGACTCGACGCTCTGGGTGGAAGAAATGCAACTCTGCCTGAAACAAGCCGGTGATCACGAGCTCATGAAAGCCATCGGCGTTCACGTCGGTGCCAAAGCCTGCAGCCATACTGTTCGTTCGAGCTTGGCAGAACTCTGTATCGGGTCTGAAGCGCAGCTGAGCGGGGGTCGATTCGTTGATGTAGATGCAAGAGGGCGATCCACCGATGGTCTCGCCTTGAGAGCCCAGAAATAGGTCGAGGTCTAAGTCGCCGTCGATATCGAACAGGGCTCCACCAAAGCCCATATCAGCCGATGCACCTGCTGACGGCCAGTTGGTCTGAGGGTCGAGGAGGGTGCTGTTGTGATCATGGACGTGAGGGATCTCGACGCGCTCGAACATGACGCCGGTCTCAGAGCTCACCCGGGCGATGCAGCGGTCGCCTGCGCAGCGTTGGTCGGCGCCACAATCTGCATGGCTTGAACAGTCGCCAGCAAAGCAGGCGCCACTTGCCGAGCATCGTTCACCGGGGGGGCACTGCTCGTCAGTGCTACAGGCTCGCTCAGGCTGTATGCAGCGTTCATAAGCGCATTGACCGGGACAGGCATCGGGGCAGGTTCCCAACTCTGCGTCTGGGGTTCCTGTATCAGGAGCCGCCACGGTCGGACCGGTATCGGCGACCATCGAACCCGCATCAGGTGCTGACGCGTCGTCGGTGCAGCCTCCGATCCAGAGGGCGCCGAAACACAGTGCTCGCAAGCTCAGCCGCAAAGCGATTCTCCTTCGCTTGTTGAGGCTAGCCCAATTGGAGACGGGTTTCTAGAAACACGCGGTCGCTCGCGAGCGCGTTTGCGCGTTCGGCCGGGCGCGTGCAGGCTAGAAGCGGAGAGTTCCTCTGTGTTTCGCTTGCATCTCACCTTGGGTTTGGCCTGTGGCTTTGGCTGCTCTGCGCCCTTGCCGAATCTCGATGCGGGTCCGGTCATTCAACCGGCAGATGCTGGCTCTTATGTGGCGCCCGACGGTGGTCGCCCGCTGAGTTGGGACGGGGGCTCCATTGATTGCATCGAGGCGACCGGCGCTTGCTCGGGAACGGACTGCCTGCGGATCAATGAATCCGTCTCCAACAATGAAGGCGTCTGGCTTGATCAAGCGCTCGAGACCGAGGACTATGTTGAGTTGGTCAATATAGGCTCAGAACCTATTGATCTGACGGAGTATTACTTAGGGGATAAGCCCGCCAAACCGGTCCGGCTTTCTGGGGTGATCGCGGCGGGGCAGCGCCATTTAATTTGGCTTGATGATGAGCGCGAACAAGGCCCCGACCACCTGCCGTTTAAGCTCAGCTCTCGAGGTGAGGAGCTCATCCTTTGGCACCACACGGATGGGGTCCAGGACTGCTCGAGCGTTCCCGGCCTCGCTGCCAACGAGGCCTTCACAAGAATTCCGGACGGTGTGGGTGTCGCCCAGCGATGTGCTTTTGCCAGCCCAGAGCAGCCGAACGCCGACCCCTGTCAGCCACCACCTGCTAGGCCGGTGGAGCCTGGCTTTGAGTACACGCCCTACACGTGGCCTGAGTCCTGGCCTGCGCAGCCGCAATCGGTCGCCCTTAGCGAGCTGGTCTTGCGTCAAGACGATGCGTTTATTGAGCTCCGCTTAAACGAGCCGGCTAGTCTAGCGGGCTATCAGTTGATGATCGCGCCGCATCAGCCTGGTGAGCCCTTGCCGAGCCACGACACAGGCGTCGGCGTGCCCTTGCCTCTAGGCGAGCAGCGCGCACCCTGGCTCGTGCTTCCGGTGTCGGAGGCGGCGCGCGCTGCGCTTGAGACTGATCCCGAGTACGAGGGAGTGGTCACCCTTTTTAACGCGCAAGGCGCAGCGGTCGATCGGGTCGACTTTATGCGCTTGCCTCAAGGCGCTTCGCTGGCGCGACGCGTCGACGGACCTTGGCAGCTGTGCCAAGCGGCGAGCCCCGGTCGCTCCAACGCCGATTGTCAGGTTTTAGCGGAGCGTGCGGTCGGTGATCGGCTGCGGCGCTTGCTGACGCCGGGTGATTTTGGGCGGCTGGCGCAAGGCGGTCGGGCGCTCGGCATGAGCGCGGTTAAAGTGATCGTCGATCGAGAGGCTGGTCAGGTGGTGCACTTCGCCTCAAGTCAGCGTTTTGATCTGCACTACACCTTCGTCCGAGAGGTGATCGAAGGCCAGCCGCATTTGGATCGGTGTGATGCCGACGAGCGCCGAGTTTTCCGAGCCGGCTGGACCGAGTTTTCAGCGGCGAATTATCAAGAGGTTGAAAGCCGAAGATACTACTCGGCGACGCTCGTTAACTATTCGAGTAACGGGTTAAAAACCTTAGAGTTTGTCACCGGAGACCGCATCTCTAGCGCTCAGATTGTTGAGGCTTTTCAAGCGGTATCACCCTCTTTGTTTGACCAGCGCTCGTGGTCGGTTCGGCCGCAGAGCCCGGACCAACATGAGAAGGTGCTCCCGGTCCAAAGCCAAGTGCCGCTGGTCGCTCAAAACGCGCCCTTTGTCGGCTTAGTGCAGCAGCCGCTCAACGCCGCCATCGGCTATGGAACCATGCGTTATATTGCCTACCAAGACCTCCCCAGCGCCAGCCTTGGACATCAGGTGATCGTGGTCACCGATCAGGTCCCCAATGAGCTGGCTTTAGTCGCCGGTTTGATCACCGAGAGCTTCCAGACGCCGCTCGCTCACGTTAACCTTTTGGCGCGTAACCGCGGCACCCCAAATTTGGCGCTTCACGAGGCGAGACTCGACCCACGGATCGCTCCGTTGCTTGGTGAGTTGGTTCGCTTTGAGGTGCGCAGTGATGGGTTTAGTGTGCGCCCCGCAAGCGCCGAAGAAGCCGAAGCGTTCTGGCAGGCGCAGCGGGCTGAAGAGGGGGGATTGATCCCTCGACTCGACGAGACCCTGCGCGGCGTCCAGCCGCTTGGGCGATTTGGCATCGAGTCGCTGCCGGCTCTGGGCGCTAAAGCGG
>JBDQPD010000165.1:0-5552 GCA_040260805.1 Myxococcota bacterium
AGCGGGGGGTTACCGCGCACTGGTTACGACGAGAACGTCCGGAGAAACTCGTGTCTTTATTCCGTTTTCAGCCTTTGTGCTCAAGCGCTTTGGGCGGCGCATTAATGGCCCGGCGCTTGGCGAGAACCTCAAGAGCGTTGGGCGCGTGGGGTTGTTGATGGCGGATAAGGTCGAAGGCCCTTTTCGAGTCACCCTGAAATCGATCACACCGAAGCGTCACGGGGCTAAAACACGGCTAGCAGCGGAGGTCCCAAAGCTGCTCAGCGCGGCGATCGCTCAGGGCGTTCCGGTGTTTAACTCGGGGGACGCCAAAGGCTGCGCAGCCATCTATCGAAAAGTGCTGAGCCAGCTGCTCAAACAAGGCAAATTTGGGGTCGGGAGTTTAGCCGCCCATCAGGTGAGCTCGGCGCTAAACCGGTCGCCGACTCAAAACAGAACCGACGCAGCCTGGACGCTGCGACTTGCGATCGATGGGGTGCTCGCCCAATTCTAGCGGCGCTCAACCAACACGCGATCCACTCGCATAAAGCTGATGTCGTGCCAAAACACGCGCGTCTCCATTCGGTGCCCTTCGCGACCTGCGGTGCTGAAATTCACCGTGAAGTCTTGGTAGGCAAAGCGCTGCCTAAAGTCGGAGCGGAGCACATTTTGGATCACTAAAATCTCGCCAGTGTCGGCGTCGTAGACGTCAACCGTGGCGACGATTTCCGGGCGGTCATTGACGACATCGATCATCAGTCGAAAGCTCGCTGAGAGCTCACCAGCAGCCCAGTCTTGGGCGTACGGTCCATAGACGAGGTAGCCGCTCTCATCCGGCTGCACGTAGGCAGCCCAACCATCCTCATCGGCGCGTCCGACGCCGTGTCGCAGATCGCGTTCCGCTTCGTAGAGCCATTCAAGCGCAATCGGCGCTCGCGCTTCGTGATGCACCGTGAGGCGCCTTCGAGCCTCAAAGCTCTGCGTGCCCCCGGCAACTCCATCATGGATCAGTCCACCGCCCATCTCGATGCCGCCATGAACAACGCACAAACAAAATCCGGTGTCGTCGTTATCTTCGGGACCATAGTTACCCACCGTAAAAGAGCGGCCGTCGGCGTAGACGTTGAAGTTACTCAGCGAGACAGGCTGACCAGCCCAGCCAAGGACGACATCGTGCTCGGGGACATCATCGGGCAGCCGCGTCCACTGACCAGGCTCAAAGTTGATCCGTCGCCCTGACCAGTCGACGCCGACTTGCTGCTCGCCAACCCGGACCCAGCGATTAAGCCGCTTGAGCGGATGGGCAGCCGGCCATTCGGTCATCACGAAGCCGCCAATAAAGCTGTAAGGTCCATCGAGCGCGGGGTTCCCCTCAGGATTGCGTACTTGATAGATCCGGTCCAGATCGTGAGACGTGGCGTCAAGCTCATAACCAACCCGAAGATAGACCGGACGTCTTTGCCCGTCCGCGAACAAGAAGTCCTCGTGGCAGTTGTTGCCGTTTGAGCTGCCGCCGAAGTCACCTTGTTTGGTCAGCCGCCCCTCGTAGACCAGTCGAAGTCCGGTCTCGGTTGCGGTCACCTCGATCGGTTCAAACTGTTCGTTCCATGCCGGGGAGCCTTCGTTGCAGGCGCGCCACGTCGGGATGTCGCGGTCCGTGTAATGAGGGGCTTCGGCGAGGCTATACTGAGCACAAAACGAGCCGTCTCGACCGCAGTTCGGGTCATCGTCGGGTTCGGGGGTTCCGTTGGGAAACTCAATGTGTTCGGAGCCTTTATATCCTCCAGGCCAGCGCCCTTGTCCCCGCTCGCCCACGATGAAGATATTCACCGGTCGCGCACCATCAAGCAGCACAAAGTCGAGGGCGTCGACGTTGCCGTTGAGCGCCCACATTCCATTGATCTTACCGTAAAACCCGGTCTCATCGATCCAGGCGACATACCAACGCCCGACAAAGACGCGGTCGGCTTCACTCGGGCCGGTTTGAGCGTCGAGTCCTAAGCCATCAAGGGCTCGCCGAATCAGCCCATCAACATGCGCCGCAGGCGCTCCCGAGAAGTCATGGATTCGGGGCAAGCCGGCGACGATTCGGGTGGGTAGGAGGTTGGCGACGCAGGCGTTGGTGCAGGCGTCTTCATCGTCTAGGTTGCCGTCATCACATTGTTCGACGTCAGCTTGCACGACGCCGTCCCCGCAGCGCGCCGCCACGCAGCCGCTCAGGCAGGCGTCGGTGTCGACCTCGTTGGCGTCATCGCAGGCTTCAAAATTGGGATCGCTAGCTGCCAAGTCAGTGCGGACCACACCGTCGCCGCAAAAGGCGGGAGCGCAGGTGTTGCGGCAGCCATCCGCGTCGATGCGGTTGCCGTCATCACAGAGCTCAAAGTCTGAATCGCCCTCGGAGCGATCCGTCCGGATCAAGCCATCGCCGCAACGACTTTGGCTGCATTGATTAGAGCACGCATCGAGCTCGTCGGTGTTGCCATCGTCGCAAGCCTCAAAGGCCTCGTCATCGACCGCTAGATCAACCCGAGTCACGCCATCGCCGCAGCGAGCGTTCTCGCAGCCATTCGTGCAGGCGTCGGTGTTGCTGGTGTTGGCGTCGTCGCAGGCTTCGCCGGCTTCGAGCGCGCCGTTGCCACATGAGGCTTCACGGTCTCGAACGACCACTTGTTCTGAGCAGGCGGTGGTTCCTGTCACGGTGAGAAACAGGACGGCACAGATGAGGTGTCGAGTCACGAGGGCTCCAAAGTTCGGAGGCGTAAGAATGCATGGACAGGCAGCGCACGGTCAATGCTCAGCGATTGTATAGTTAGCCAGGTTCTACGTCATGTCTCTCGCTGGGTTTCAGGTGCAGGGGAGGGGTTCAAGCGCCACCGCCTCAGCGCGTCGTGACGATGTTGAGCTTTCGAGACGCAACGGTGAGCGCCCGAGAACAGAAAACCGACAGGCACTGAGTTCGGCGCCTGTGTAGCGCCTTGGCGCCCTTGATTGTTGTGGCGAGTTTCGGGCAAACTTATCGCTCGACGAGGAGTTCATCAATGAACAGTGTTGCCCTTTGGGTTCGGTCTCTAGGAGCGCTTGCGATCGTCGTGAGCATGTCGTGCGGTGAGCAGGTGGTCGTTCGCGAGACGCAGGCGAGCTGCGGCAACGGCTCGATCGAGGCGGGTGAAGACTGTGACGATGGGAACGAAGCGAATGAGGATGGATGCACCAGCAGCTGCGCGTTCGCACGCTGCGGTGACTCCGTCCATCGAACCGATTTAGAGCCAGGCGCCGAGGGCTTTGAAGCCTGCGATGACGGCAACGACGTCGACACGGACGCTTGCACCAGCTTGTGCGCTGCGGCGCGCTGCGGCGACGGCTTAGTCCGATCCGACTTGGACCCGGAAACCCTTGGATTTGAGCGGTGCGATGACGGTAATGATGTGGACACCGACGGGTGTCGCACCGACTGCAGCGTCGCACGCTGCGGCGATGGCGTAGTGCGCACGGACCTTGCGTTAGGCGATGTGGGCTACGAAGCCTGTGATGATGGCAACGAGGATGACTCGGATGCGTGCTTGAGCACCTGCGCCGAGGCGCGCTGCGGCGATGGGGTGGTCGGCCCGGGCGAGGGCTGCGATGACGGCAACGACAACCCAACCGATGACTGCAACGCCTGTCAGCCGTCGACTTGCGGTGACGGAGCGATCCAAGGCGAGGAGCTCTGTGATGATGGCAACGATGTCGACACCGACGAGTGCCTGAGCAATTGCGCCCCGGCGACCTGCGGTGATGGCTTGGTCTGTGAGGGTCAAGAGGCTTGCGACGATGGCAACACCGACCCTCGGGATGCGTGCACGAGAGACTGTGTTTTGGCGCAATGCGGTGACGGGATCTGGCGCCAGGATTTGACCCCCGAAGACAACGACTACGAAGAGTGCGACGACGGCAACGATCGTGATCGCGACGGGTGCTCAGCGTCGTGCTTAGCAGAGGTTTGCGGTAACGGGCGTTTGGACGCTGGTGAAGCTTGCGATGACGGCAATGAGGTCAACACCGATGGCTGCACGGCGCAATGCGTTGAGGCGCGCTGCGGTGACGGGATCCTCCAAGAGGGCGTCGAGGCTTGTGACGATGACAACGAAGTCAGCGGCGACGGTTGCGACGCTCAATGCCAAATCGAAGTCTGCGGCAACGGACGAATCGACGCTGGCGAGACCTGTGATGACGGCAACCGTATCGAGGGTGACGCCTGCACCAACGCCTGCGAGCCGGCGCGCTGCGGCGATCGAATCCTTCGTGAGGACGTCGAAGGTTGTGACGACGGGAACGTCGAGTCCGGCGACGGCTGCGACGCTCAATGCCGAACAGAAGTCTGCGGTAATGGGCGTGTGGACGCCGGCGAGACCTGCGATGACGGCAACCGAATCGCCGAGGACGATTGCACCAACGCCTGCGAGCCCGCTCGCTGCGGCGATCGTATTTTGCGACAAGATGTCGAGGTTTGCGACGATGGTAACCAAGACGTTGGCGATGGCTGCGATGCCGAATGCCGGGTTGAAGTCTGCGGCAACGGCCGCGTCGATCACGGCGAGGAATGCGACGACGGCAACGAGCTAGCGACCGACGGCTGCACCAACGTGTGCGTCCCGGCTCGCTGCGGCGACAGCATCGTTCATCAGGGGGTTGAGCAGTGCGATGATGGCAACCCAGTCGACACCGACTCGTGCCGTTCCAACTGTTCGGTCGCTCGCTGCGGTGACGGGGTGGTCTTTGAAGGCTTGGAGACCTGTGATGACGGCGACGCCGACAACCGAAATGCGTGCACCAACGCCTGCCAGTTGGCGCGCTGCGGTGACGGCATCATCCGGGCGGATTTAGCCCAAGGTGATGAGGGTTACGAGGGCTGCGACGACGGCAACTTAGAAAACAGCGACCCGTGCACGACGCTCTGCCAGCCGGCGCGCTGCGGCGATGGCTTCATCCATCGCGACGTCGAGGTCTGCGATGACGGCAACGAAGACCAGACCGACGCGTGCTTGAACGATTGTTCGACCGCTGCCTGCGGCGATGGTTTCGTTCAAGACGGCGTTGAGGCTTGCGATGACAGCAACGAAATTGACACCGACGCCTGCCGTAATGATTGCACCTCGGCTGCCTGCGGTGACGGAATCGTGGAAGCCGGCGTTGAAGCCTGCGACGATGGCAACCAAGACCAGACAGATGCCTGCTTGAATAACTGCGAGGTGGCGCGCTGCGGCGATGGTCAGCTTTATGATGGGCAAGAAGCTTGCGACGACGGCAACGAAGCGAACACCGATGACTGCTTGAACGATTGCAGCGCAGCGACCTGCGGCGACGGCTTTGTTCATGGTCAAAACGAGGTGTGCGATGATGCGAACGCAGTGCAAACCGATGCGTGCCTAAACGACTGCAGCGCCGCCTCATGCGGCGATGGCTTTGTCCACAACGGGCAAGAACAGTGCGACGATGGCAACGGCGACAACAACGACAACTGCCGCAACGATTGCACGCCAAACGGTCACGAATACCGCCAAAATTTGTCGGGTTCAGTGGGTGCCCAGCAGTGC
>JBDQPD010000123.1:0-8866 GCA_040260805.1 Myxococcota bacterium
GCATCAAACCGTTCAGTTGACCGATACGCTCAAGGCTGGAGCTCATCAGCTGGAGATTCGCAGCTGCCCGCGCGTCGGCGCGGGCGCATTCCAACTCCTCGCGCATCGCGAGGACGGTCGGCTCTTAGCGCTCGAGTCGATCGAGTCGGTCGAGCCTAAAGCGCGCGTGACGCCGCTCGCCAACCAATTTGAGCGCTTTGACGCGGAGCGCTACGCCGAGACGCTCTATCGCGAGGTCAGCCACCCCGGTTTGGGGCGCCTGTTGCGCGCCGCTCGCTTAGCAGACCTCGGCCGCGCCTCTGATGCGATCGCTCTGCTTGAGAGCGCCAAAGAGCCTAGCCTCGCCGAACTTTTGATTGCGCTGCAGCTCGCCATTAACAACCGGCGCAAGGAGCTGGTGATGACGGCAGCTAAGGGCTTGGGTGATGATTTGGCGGCAAAGGTCTGGCAAGCGAATGCGCTGCTCAGCCTTCAGCAGTCCGACCGAGCAGCTCGTTTGGTGCTTCCCCGGCTCGCAGATTTTGACGGATTAAACCGGAGAGCCCAGATCACGGTGGGGAAGCTGATTCAGCGTCAGGCGCCCAAGGGCTCAAGCTATCGTTACTGGCGTAAGGTCGTCGAGCGAGATCCGCAGTGGCCCTATGCGATCAATAGACTTCGCAAACAACTCGAGGCGCTGGGCGAGAAAGATCAGGCGAAGGAACGCATTAAGGCGCTGCGCCGTGCGCAGCCGGGCGCCCGGGATCTGAAATCCTACCGGCGCGAACAGGCTCAAAGTGAGAACCGTTTGACGGACGCGCTCGGGCTCGTTGATGAGCTCATCCGATTTGATGAACTCGACATCGGTCGAAGGCTCACCCGTGCAACGCTGTTGGTTAATCTGAACCGCTTCGACGAGGCGGTTAAATCGGTCCAGAGCATTCTGGTTCAAAACCCCTACTCTGTTGGCGCTTTGCGCTGGATGGCTGAACAGTTCGCCGCCCGCCAAGGAGCCGATCAAGCGCAACCCTACCTCAGGCGCTTAGCGGGTGTTCGGCCTGACCATGGACAGGTGATCAAGGCGGAGCGCTACGCTGCGCTGCGCTTTCCAAAAGAAGAGATTCAGATTCCGCATTGGCGCCGCCCATCCCAGACCGAGCTTGAGCTGCTGGTCAAAGAGCGGGCTCAGCACCGGCCGACCAAAGCGGTCAGCCAGGTGCTCTTGCTCGATGATCACTTGGACTTAATTCAAGCCGACGGGAGCCGGCGACAAGTCGTCACCCTGGTCCGTTGGTTTCTTGATCGAGGCGCAGCGCAGCGATTCTTAAAGATCAACCTCTCGGGTCTTCGTAACCGTCAGATTCATCACGCTTATCTGGTTCAGCCGAATGGGCAGCGGGTGGACCCGGTCTCTCAGCGCGGCGGCAAGATTCGATTCCGCGAGATTGGGCCCGAGAGTGTGTTGGTGCTGCAATACGAATCGACCTCCCAACCCTCACGGCTGATCAACGGCCTGATCGAGGGCTCGTTCTGGTTTGAAAGCTCCGACGCACATGCCGTTAAAGCGCGCTTTACGCTCGCCTCGGCGCGTGTCGATCAAACCCCTAAGTTTACGATCGTTGGACCCAAACCAGCCCTGAAGCAGGGCTCGGCAAAGGGAATCAGCGTCTGGTCGTTTGAGCGCAACGACGTAGGGCCTGCGGTGATGGAGATCAACATCCAGGCGCCGTGGCGTTATCGCAGCCAAATCCGTTTCTCAACGATGCCCAAGTGGGAGCCCTATGTGGGCTGGGTCCGGGATCTGTTTCGCCAAAGCGGCAAGATCACGCCGAAAGTTAGCGAACGAGCAACGAGCCTGGTCAAGGGAGCGGGGACCACCGAAGACAAGATCGATGCGATCTATCGCTTTGCGGTCGAACAGATTCAGTATGAGCAAGATTATGCGCGAGTGATCGAGGGCTGGGAGCCTCACCTTCCCGATCAGGTTCTCGATCGCAGCTACGGTGACTGCAAGGACAAGAGCATGCTGATTATCAGTATGCTCAGGAGCCTTGGGATCCAAGCCGAGCTTGCGCTGATTCGAACCTGGCGACTCGGCGATATTGACCGCAGCTTGCCTGGGTCGCAGTTCAATCATGCGGTCGTCTATCTTCCGCAACAAGCTGGCGTCGCCAAGGCGCGCTTCATGGATGCCACAGCGGAGTACTTGGACCGCGACAATCTACGCATTGATATTCAAGGCACGGACGCGTTGGTGATCGATGACAAGGACTGGAAATGGATCACCGTTCCCCAGCGCCCCGCGGCTGAGGAGCTCACGCGGATTGAGCTCGAACACCAAGGCGAGCGCTTATGGAAAGCAAAGATGGTGTACCGCGGCCACACCGCCGGTATGATTCGGCGAGTTGGCAAAGGCGATAAGCAACGGTTCTTAATGCAAAACGTGGTCACAGGAGCCTTCTGGCCGGGCAGTGAGTTGGTGGAAGGCCGAGTTGAAGAGATCGACGAGCGGCTGCATTTGAACCTGACGCTCAGAGCCCCTGCCCAACTCTTGAAACGTGATGGCGCTATTGATCTACCCCTGGTGATCAAGCGAGTCTGGGCGCAACGCTTCGCCCAAAGCGAGCGCAAGCTTCCGCTGCGGATTAGCTCCAGCCGAAGCACCGATGTAGTGGTCTCAAGTCGAGTGGGCGCCTTTGAGCGCTCAGCTCCCTTGCGCTCAGCCAGTGATCTCCACCAAGGCAGCTGGTCCTGCTCTGAGGGTAAGTGTTCGTTTTCGATGCGCATCGTCCCGCTGGTGATTCCTGCTCAGGCTTATCTGCCGCTAGGGCATGCCTTAAGAGACTTTCAGACCCAGCTCGCTGATCAAAAGATCCGTCTTAAACAGCGTATTTAGGCGGTTGATGAGAAACCCTCTTTAGCGTGTCAGACCCCCCCTCTATGATCATCCCAGGAGACGCGATGAGCTGGTGGGCTGAACTGGTCGAAGAACTTGCTGAAGCGATCAAAGAGGCGCCCTTTGGACGCCGCACTCTGATCGCGCCGAGCACCTTTGCTCGGCGTAGTCTTCGGGTGGAGCTGGCGAGTGAGCTGGGCCGCTTAGGTTTGCCCTTGTCCGGGCTCTCCATCGTGGCTCCCCACGAGGTACCAGAGCTCTTTGAGATCAAAGGTCAGCTTCGCTCAAGTCAGCAGCTTCGAATCGCCTTGCTCGAAGCGTTCGCTAACGACTCAGACTTACTGGGTAACCAAGCCCTTGGCGGCTGGCGCGATCAACTCGATTTGGCGCGAGCGCTTCTCGACGCGGACCTTGAGGCGATCGACCCTGCTGCGCTCAGTGGTGCATTCGCTCACCGACCCAAGCTTCTGAGATTTATCGAGACGGTTTTGAGCGTCGCTCGATCCTGCTCTGGTCATTCAGCGCTGAGCCTCGCCGAAGCAGCGACGAGTCCAAAACACAAGGTCTGGTGTCTCCCGCTTCCCCCCTTACCGTATCGACTGCAGGTGCTGATTGACCGGCTTGACCCCTCAACCGTTGAACCCAAGCCTCAGAGCTCCGGCTTTGCGCTCGCCGCTCGCAGCCATGACCAAATGGCCAAGACGGTGATGCAGCTCTTAGCGCAACACCCGCGTCAACGCATTGCGCTCGTGGTGCTCGACCCTGCGCTCATGGCGCCGCTTGAGGAGCGGCTCACTCAGGCACAGTTGCCATGGGCGAGCGCGCAGCGCGTGGGGCTCGGTTTGGACCCAGACCAGCGAGCGATCGCCAAGCTCAGCTTTGTTGACAGCTCGGACACTCAGCCACTCGAAGTGTGGCGAGCCGAATTGGCGGATACGCTCAGCCCTCGTGTGCTCGAAGCGGCTGATGAGCTGTGCACCCTTGGCTCCGTTCGTTTGGCTGGTGGTGCCTTTATTGATGAGCTGCAAAAGAGGTTAGGGCGCGGTCGCCCCTCGCTCGGTTGGCCCCAATCGAGTCTGCATCTTCTCGACGCATCTTCTTGGCCGGACAGCGCGTACGAGCACGTGCTGATCTTAGGCGCTCAAAGAGGATACCTCGCACAAGCCATGGCGCAGCGGGCACCCCTACTGAGCCCGAACGATCGCACCACCTTTCAGCGCATCGGACTCGACGCCTTTGATCCTGAGCTCGCTATCGTGCGCGAGCAGGCTTGGCTGGATGCCTGGCGCGCAGCGAGTGAGACACTATCCGTCGGCTGGATCACCCACGATGGAAAGGGGCGACGTCTAGCAGCGGATCGCTGGGCAGTCTCTCTAAGCAAGGAGCTCCAAGCTGTGGACGCGGCGGAGGTCACGATCGAGCGAACCGCGGCGCCCAACGTTCAAGCGCTTGGCTGGCAAGTCGATGAGCCGACCACATGGTTCCCCACCACCGTCAGCAACATCCTGCGGTGTCCGCGGCAGGCCTTTCTTCAAAAGCAGCTCAAGCTGCGTGGCAGCGCAACGAACGAAGGGCTGGAATTGTTCTCGGATCCAATGTGGACTGGGAACATACTGCACTCAATTGTCGAGCGCGCCGCCCGTCCGATGATCACCAACTCCGCTTTACTGGAGAACGCGAGCGACTTGTTGAGGCAGGCGACAGCTTATGAGTTGGCTCACCACGAGCCTGCAATCAACGAGGGCTTACAGGCGGTTTTGCTCGACAGTCTCTGGGTGCGACTTCGTCCCCTCGCCGAGTTCTTTGAGTCGGGACAGGTTCTAAGCGTTCTCGGCGTCGAGACCTATGTGCCCGAAAAGCACTCAGATGCAGCCTTTCATGCTCGCTGCGATCTGATCATCGAAGATCATGAAGGTCGGCGTGTGTTGCTCGATCTGAAAAGCGGTTCTGCGAAGAGCGCTTCTGACCTGGTGTCCGACGAGGCGGGCGGGAAAAGTCTTCAGCGCGCCGCCTATCTGATCGCTGATCAAAAGGCTGACTTAGCAGCAATGTTTTATTTAGGCGGGGGTCAAGAGCCCTACCTACCGATCGATTCAAGTGACTTGCAAATACCTTGGGCGCTCGAAGCCCTTGAGCGGGCGAAGGAGCACTTTAAAAACGGTACGTTTCCCATGGCAGGTTCGTCAGACCATGAGACCTGCGGCAACTGTGACGTCCGCTCTGCTTGCCGACGATTTGATAGCGAATGGCTCGACACCCTGAAGGAGCGAGGGCCGAAGTTTGAAGGGACCATTCGTCAGGCCGTCAAGAAGGCGAACTCATGAGCGACCAAAACGTACGCGAGCAAGTCCGTAGCGAATTCAGCAAGAATTACTGTTTGAGCGCTGGCGCTGGAGCCGGGAAAACCGAGGAGCTCACGCGTCGGGCGGCGCACTGGCTTATCTATGGAGCGCCGAGCGGGCTAAGCGCTATAGAGCGACAGCAAGGCTTGGTTCTGCTGACCTTTACCGAAGCCGGTGCAGGCGAGATGGGCGACCGCATCGAGGGGCTATTGCACCAGCTCGCTCACGCAGAAGGCTGGACCGAGACGACGCCTGGTTTGGCGGCAATCGGAACCGAAATCGAAGGGTTATGCGACCTCGACCAAGCGGCCATCCAGAAACGTGCGACCGCATTACTCGACGGCCCGAGCATTCGAGTCTCCACTTTTCATGCCTTCTGCCTGGATTTGTTGCGAGACTACGGAGAGACCATCGGGCTGCCCGCTCGTCTCGAGCTCGAGCCCAACGATAAGGCGCTCGCGGTGGTTCGACGGGCGATGGCTTGGGAGACGCTAGCCGACGAAACAGCCCTTGGAAACCAAGGGCTGTTCGAGCGACCTATTCGCAGCGATTGGGTCGTCCAAATTCTTTGCGAATTGTCTCGCTCTCCTTGGCTTCCAAACGATCAACTCGACACCATCCGAAGCTTGATTGGCGAACAAGAAGCGATCCAAATCATGGCGGGTTTGATCACCGACTTGCGCCGCCTACAGGGTCATTTTCCCGCCTTTGGTTCCGGCGCCAAAAACCGTATCGCCAAAATGAACGCGCTGCTTGAAGACGCGCAGACGAAGGATCCAAACTGGGAAGAGCTCGCCAAAGAGCTCGGCGCGTTCGCCAAGATCAAGGCGGTGCCGAGCGAGGAGCTCAAGCTGCGCATGCTGGAGTTGCGCGATCGTTGCGCGCTCAAGGCGCGCTGGAAACCAGAGTTTTGGGATCAACTCTTACCCCACGTCCCACGACTTTTGCGCACCCTTCGAGCCAAGCAGGTGTTTCATCGCCGGATCGGCTTTGATGATGCCCTGCGCTATGCTGTCGAGCTGCTGCGCTCTCGCCCTGGAGTGAGGCGGATATGCCGCCAACAGATTCGGCAAATGATGGTCGATGAGTTCCAAGATACCGACCCATTACAATGCGAGCTGCTCCGCTCTATTCATCAAGACGACCAGGGGCGCTTTACGCCAGGGCGCCTATTTATTGTGGGCGACGACAAACAGAGCATCTATGCTTTTCGTGGCGCTGATTTGCAGGCTTATCAACTGTTTTGCGCTGAACTCTTCGAGGGCGGCGCCCAAGCCCTCGAGCTCAAGCGTAATTTTCGCTCCGACCATGCGGTGCTCAACACCGTAGCTCATGGGTTTCAAGAGCACTTTGGACAGGCTGCCCAGATGCAGGCTCGGGACCATGCACATCCGGGCTCCGTTCGCTTCTTGGGCTGGCATGCTCCGCCATCTCGTGAGCTCAGTCAGGCTCGATTTGAAATTCAAAACGGCGTGGCAGCATTAATTGCAGAGCGCTTGCGCGACGAGCCAGGTCTTCGACCGAGCGACTGCGCGATTCTTGCGCGGACGCGAGCACAGATCGATGACTGGTGTGCGGTCTTAACCGCGCACGGCGTGCCCGCTATTGCGGTCGGCGGCCGTGACGGTCTTGAGCATGAGGCGATGCAGGACCTGCTGAATCTCTTCGCCTTCATGTCCGGGCATTCTGACTCCGCTTCGTTCTTTGGCTTGCTTCAAGGACCTTTGTTCAACTGGGAGCAATGGGAGCTGCAGCGAGCCTTATCCTCGGGCTTAATTCACGACGAGCACATCGAGCGCTGTGACCTTGAGCATCGCTACGAAGAACTCGCAGCGCTCTTCGCGCTGCGCGCGCTGTATCAACAAGGGGCGCTCACAGAGCTAAGAAGCCACTTGCTCGTGAACAACTGGTGTCCGGGGCCATGGATCAAGGACAGTCAAACGCATGCCGATCTGATTCGACTCATGGATGACTTCTTCACAGCGGTCAGTGATCCGCAGCAGGATCTTCTCATCTGGCTGGAGCGTCATCGAGAGGCTCCAGATTTCGCTCCAGCGGCGTTGGCATCCGATGGTGTCGTCGTCATGACTCTTCATGGGGCAAAAGGCTTAGAGTGGCCCTGGGTGGTCGCTGCGAGCATGCCACGCGGCGGAGGAGGAGGACGACCTGATCCATCCGAGACCCACGATCGTAAAATCGCCATCAACCTGTCCAAGGGTCCTTGGATCGGTCCCCTCCTGTCGATCCGTGCAGCGAAAAAAGAGCAACGCATCACCGAAGACCGACGCCTCGCCTACGTCGCCTGCACTCGCGCCCGAAACGATTTATGGATCGTAGGGTGCTCCCAAGGCGCAGACGACCCGCTCGACGACTTGGTCTTCGACGCCGAGCGACGTGGCGAGTGTGAGCATCTCGAGCGGCTCCATTTTGTTCCTCAAGAGACGATCAGACTGACTCGCTTTAAACCGAGCTTAGCTGCCCCGTTGGACTGGCAAGTTGCTCGCCCCTTGAGCGTGTCGCCAAGTCAGATCGATGCCGAACAAGGCGAGCGACATCGTCGCAGCGACGCCCGTGAGGATGAGCCCACCGATCAGCCGTCTCAACAACGAACCATAGCAACAGCCGTCGGTGAACTGGTTCACCTGGTGCTCGAGCAGCTCGACTTTAGCCTACCCATGGCGGATCAAATCGTGGGCAGCACCGAACGGGCTTTAGCGCAAATGATGGAGCAACTACCGAGCGAGCATATGGCTGAGATCTTTGAATCTGCCCACGATGCCCTAAACCGCTTCGCTCAAACCCCACTAGCAGAGGAATTTGAACACCTTGAGATCGTCGCTCGAGAGCTCGCTTTTACCTGCCCCGCTAGCTGGTTAGATCCCAACAGCTCAGCCCGTATGGGAACCGGCTTTATCGATTTAATTTATCGACGCGGTGATGGACGCCTCGTCGTCGCTGACTGGAAAGTCACCAGCGAGACTCGGCACGACGAACTCGTCGAGCGTTACCAACACCAACTCGAGGCTTATCGCCGAGTGGTGCAAAAACTCTGTCCCGATGAAACGATCGAGACCGAGTTAATCTTAGTGCGCACCGGTGAGCGCTTGGTGCTCTCGCATCGCTCCCTCTAACGCCAGATACTGAACCGTCTGCGCGACATCGTGAACACGAAACACGCGCGCACCAGACCGGTAGGCAGCCCCAGCAAGACTTAGGCTACCTGCGAGGCGCTCTTGAGGGTCGTCTACCGAGGCTATCCGCCCGACAATACTTTTGCGCGAGGCGCCATAAAGCACGTCGCAGCCGGTCTGTTGGCGCAGCGCGGCACCGGCTAAGGTCAGCGCTAAATTGTGATCGTCGGTTTTCCCAAACCCGATCCCTGGGTCGACGACCACGTGGGCGCGCGGCAGCCCCGCCTGACATACCCTCTCGACCGATTCACGAAGCCAAGCGCCAACCTCAGAGACGACATCCGAATAGTCGATCGCTCCGGCTTGCATCGTTTGAGGACGACCCTTCATGTGCATCAACCGGACCGACAGCTTGACTCAGATCAAGGTGTTGCTCGGCGGCTACTTAGCAGAGCGCAAGTACTTCGGTGAGGATGGAACGACTAGCGGGGTGAGCAATGACCTCAAGCGCGTCAAGC
>JBDQPD010000201.1:0-2609 GCA_040260805.1 Myxococcota bacterium
AGGCGAGCGGCGCTGCTCGGGCGCCAACGTCGAGCTCTGCGGCGACGACGGACAAGCCTGGCGACAGCTCAGCGCCTGTCTGACCCACTGCGACAACGGCGCCTGCACGGTCTGCACCCCCGGCGCCGTGCGCTGCTTTGGTCGCACCGTTCAGACCTGCGCCCAAGACGGCAGCGCCTGGTCCAACTCGCAAGAATGTAATGGAGCGTGCCGCGACGGCGCATGCCAAGGTGAGGTCGTCTGTCGACCA
Source organism: Myxococcota bacterium (assembly GCA_040260805.1). GTDB lineage: Bacteria > Myxococcota > UBA4151 > UBA4151 > UBA4151 > CACGMS01. The sequence continues at coordinate 251 of JBDQPD010000201.1, forward strand.
GGTTCAGAGCGCTGCTCGGGACAGAATTTAGAGGTCTGCACCCCACAAGGTGGAGGCTGGCTCACCATCGAGAGCTGCATGAATCAGTGCCAAGACTCGGCCTGTGTCGGGCCGAGCTGTTTGCCGCTTGAGCTCACCGCATCGCCGGCGCAGTTACCAGCCGACGAGAGCAGCTCGACCTTGATCTCGAGCGGGCTGATCCTCAGCCACAACGGCACCCCCGTGCCGGACGGCAGCTTGTTCACCGTCTCGACGACGGGCGGCACCTTGCTGGCTCAAGATGGCGACCCCAACACCCCAGGCGTGCAGGTACGAAGCCTGAACGGGCGCATTGACTTTGCGGTTCAAGCCCCGGCGCTCGAGGAGAACAACCAGGTGCCGCAGCCGATCACCGCACGCGCCGCACACCCACTGGCGGACCGCTGCGCGGGGACTGCACAGATCACCTTTGTGGCGCCGAGCACCGCCCACTTTACGGGGCTCGACTTCACCTCGGGTGCGGCGAATGACGCCGAGACCACGAACGCGCTTTGGGACACCGCCTTAGGCCGGGTCGACCCCTTCCCGAGTGACTTTGGCGCCGGCGAAGACGGCGATTTAACGGTCGATGGGACCTACAACATCAACACCAACTCGCAGCCCGGGCGCCTGTTCCCGGACGCAGTGAACTTTATCGTCACAGAGGTCGGCTCAGCGCAGGTGGTCGTTCGCGGCGGTGTTGGCGGCTTAGAGATCGGCGACGAGGTGCTGCTGATCAACCTGCAAGGCGATTCCACCAACCACGGCAATGTGGGCAACTACGAGATCAAAGAGGTGGCGCGTATCAACTACGGGCAAAACACCGTCTTCTTCACCACAAACCTCGACAAAGTCTATGGAGTGACTGACTCGAACGCCGACATCACGGGGCAAAAAATCATGCTCCAGCGCGTGCCACGCTACCGCTCGCTGCGTGTCAACGGGACCCTGACCGCTGACGCCTGGAGCGGCGAAAAGGGAGGCGTCATGTTCGTCAAAGTGCTCCAGAGTACTGAGGTCGTTGGGAACATCGACATGACCGGCAAGGGTTATCGCGGCTCTCCGTCTGCGTATCGAGGGAACGGGGAGAGTTACTCAGGTCGAGGCTCAGGCAGTGACACTGGAACCAACAACGAAGGCGGAGGAGCGGGTAACTATTATCGCTGCGGGTCGGGCGGTGGCTTCGCTACTCAAGGGTCGGCGCGCAACAATATGTACAATGGGGGGTCATGTTCACCCGGTACAACCTATGGTGATCCTGAGCTTACAAAGTGGTTCTTTGGTAGCGGCGGCGGCAGCTCGCGGGACCGTAATTATACCTGGCCTGGACAACCCGCTGGAGGGATCGTCGTGTTGTGGACAAGCGGCTTGTCGGTGCGCGGTTCGATTCAATCACGCTCAGCAACGACCTCACGCTACTTTGGTGGCTCGGGCGGCACCATCTTTTTGCGCGCCCGATCGATGAATGTCGGTAACAACAGAGTTAATGCTGCAGCGCAATCGTACGGTGGAGCCGGACGCATCCGGCTCGATTTCTTTGGCTTATCGGGGACCACGACCCCTGAGTTCGAGCCCGGCTTCGCTGGCGACACGGTGGTCCAGACCAATGACCTGAGCGGTGTCGGCAATCCCTTGGCTTCGGTGACCTTGCGCCAAGCCTTAGAAGATCGTCGCGGCGGCACCATCAGCTACCAAGTCAGCAACGGCGCCACCGACGGCGAGCAGAACCTGATCTGGCACCCCATCGCGCCGGGCGAGACGGTGAACTTCCCGCAAAACCAACCCGGTACGGCGTTGCGTATGCGCGCCACCTTCTCAAACGACAACCTGCAGCCGCTGGCGCTCATCGGCATGAGCCTTGGGTGGGAACGCACCCCGTAAACTGGAGCCTTTCATGCGATTCTTTGCACTTTTCTCTCTGGCGCTGACCGCATGCTCAGCGAGCACCGACGCCCCCTCGACGAACCCGAACGCCTGCATCACCGATTCAGACTGCCCACGCGACACCAGCTGTCTGCTCGGTCAATGCCGCACCAAAATCTGTGAGCCTGGCGGGCTGCGCTGCAACGACAGCGACCTAGAGGCCTGCACCGCAGACGGTCAGGGCTTCGCCTTTAACCGCGCCTGCGGCGCCGGATGCGACGCCGAGAACAACCGCTGCCGAGATGCCATCTGTGCTGCCTTTGCGACCCGCTGCTTTGACGGCAACAAGGAGCGCTGCATCGCCGGCGGTGGCGGCTGGGTGCTTGAAGAAGAATGTGATGAAGGCTGCGTCGACGGGACCTGCGTGGCGCCAGGTGATCGGATCTGCTCGGACGGGCAGACGCGCTGCGTCGACGGA
>JBDQPD010000125.1:0-8797 GCA_040260805.1 Myxococcota bacterium
CCGAACCGCCTGCCGCCGGCCCGTGCGTCTTAGTGGGCGCCTGAGTATCAAGCCCCGCAACCGTGACCCACACAGACACTCCGCCCGCACCACCCTGAAGATAAAAACTCTCTTGCCGCCCGGCGTCGAGATCAACAGCCGATAAAAATAGGCCGCCATCTTCTGTGTTTTGGTAACTCGGATGCAACGCGCGCCGCTTCCAGCGCTCAGCGATCTGAAAAGCGACCGTTCGTAGGTCGCCATCAGGCAACCAACGGTAGCCATTACTCAGGGCGCGCCCGACTGCGTCGCTGCCGCCCCCCGCCGGAACCCAAGGCCCTAAGAAGGGCGCAGGCAGATCAGGTCCGACAGTGGGCGCCGTAGCCGCACCTGCCGGTTCGGGCCAACTCGCCCACACCAAAGGGCTCGCCACCGCAAAGCCCACTAACGCGCTGATCAGTAGAACTCTTACCGGAAGCATTCCGCCTCCGGTTTAAGCTCACGGCACCCAAGATAATGGTTGGAGCGCCCGTCGAGGGTTCGCCCGTAGACCGAGCCATTGCCGTCCTCGTCGCTGACTCTCATCGGGGCGGTGTCAAAACGCTCTTGGCCGCCGCTCACGCTGATCGTGCGACGTCCCGAGGCTGCGTCTTCCGTATAGTTGCGGCTGGCAACGACCGTCTCGAAGGGGTCGAGGTCGTAACCCGTGGCTAAGGTGAGCCCAGCGCTCGCTGCGGGCCAAGCCTGCAGCGCATCGGCGAGTCCATCGACTCCCCACGCCAGCCGGTCGACCTGCCGAGTAAAAGCTTTGTCTCGATCACCTGGTTCAACATCCTGTCCATCATGCAAGCGCCATGAATCGGCGAGGAGGCGATACTTATCGGTGAAGCGCAGGGTCTGACGCATCTTGGCAAAAGGATTCTCGATGAAGTGGCTGCCCACCAACAGATTGTGCGGGAAGAACTCATCTAAGCCCGTCGCGGTGTTGGTGACCAAGCCCTCAACAACGCCCTGACGATCAAAGGCTGAGTTGAGCAGCGCGTCGTTCGGTGCAGGCCCATCGCTGAGGTTGATCCGCACATCATCGATCGCACGATCAATGGTCAGCTTTCGAGGCATCTGGTTGTCATCTCGCGTCGGGTCCATATCGCGGTACAGTTCACGGATGGTCCGAGCGCCGTCTTCTTGAGCGCTGCGCTGTTTGCTTCGATGATCACCATCTCGAAAATCATGCATCATGCGCTGAGTCGGCTCCCAAGCCACCAAGCGAGCCATCTCTTGAGTGTCGAGTCGAACTTGCACTAGATCCGAGAAATACCAGGCGAAGAACAGCATCAAGATAAAGAGCGGAACGGCCACCACAAACTCGGACAGCGCTTGACCGCGCCGTCTAAAGGTATGGGTTCTGACTCGTTCTCGTCGCAAATCGAACATCCTAATGCGTCATAAAGTTCTCGGCCATAAAATCGCCGATCTGACCGCCGAGCAAGCCCGCTAACGGATTGCCCACAAAGCGCTGTCCAATCGGCGCGAGCTTGGCACGCCAGAAGGGATTGAAGAAATTTGGGTGCTCGGCCCAGTTTCCCGGGCGGTGATAATAGGTCATCGCTCGGGCAATCGCGTTGACCCCAGTGAGCTGTCCAAGAAGCCCCTGCTCCGCCCCAATTCTCGAGTTAAAACGAACATTTTGACGGTCGGCGGTGTCGAGCCGGAACTGCAGCGCCGGTCCGCTCTCGCCGTCACGATCGATGTGCCGCGCCGCCTTGTTGGCGAAGGTGTAGACAGAGGGCTGACCGAAATCGAGTTCAGACTCGGCTCGAGCGGCAAAGCGCATATAAGGTGCGATCCCGTCAAAGGCTGGGCCGTCATCAGGCGTCTCGTAGTTGTTCCCAAGCCGTGCAGAGGTTCTATAGGTCCCGCGCGGACAAGCTCTCCAGCTCGGGTTCGGCGACCACGTCTTTCGTTTTCGACCGTCGGGGCCTGCGACAACATAGGTCCCAAAGCTTCCGGTGCTCCGAGGAAAGATGATCAAGAAGTTCCACCAGGGTACGCTGTAGCGAAAGGTGTCCTCACTTGCGAGGTAATCGCCGACCGGTGCGACCGATTCGTCAAAACGATTCGCGGTGATCTCGGGTACCGGGTTACGGGCGTTGTTCGAGATGCTCCCGTTGCTGATCAATTTAGTCTGACCCGAGGTCGAGCCACCAAAGATCAAACCGAGCTGATCCACCTCAAACAGACCGCGCGCCCTGCGATTAGTCACCAGCTCATTGTGGCGACTGGCGTTTGCCAGCTCAGCCATGATGCGCCGGCTCTCCTCGCCGTTGTCCGCTCGAGGCGCCAAGGCCATTGCCGTTGGCTCAACCGTCGCAACGAATGCCGCTTTGTTCATCCGGTCCAGCAAGAAATCGATCCCTTGCGCCACCGGCTCGGCGTTGACGTCATCGTCCATATCTCGAACGAGCCGACGCCGCCCCTGACCGATAAAGTCCTGGGCACTTTGAAACATGGCTGCGTTGGCTGCAGGCACTAACGATCGATTAGCGACCTCAACCGATCGCCTCAAATTAGCCAAAACGGGGTCCATCGTTTGAGCAAACTCATGCATCTGCTCAAAGCCCATCCGCATCTGCTCCATGGCGTCACGAGCCTGCAAGGCGGCATCACACAACCCCGGAACACAATCTCGAATGCCTGACATCGTGATCACGCAGCAACAGCCGTAGCCTCCGTGCAGGATGAAACAACACGAAAAGCTGACCACTCGACTCGACGCTTCATAGACTGAGTCGGAGAGCGACGCGAGCGCATAGGGCATGAAGCTGAGGTACGAGGCGTAAGCCTGTAAGCCCATCATCGCATTGTAATGGGTGATCTGAGCGCGATTCGAGAACGCCCAAAAATTATAGGCTCTAGCCTGCGCTGCTGCCACCGAATAAGCCGATGCGTCGGCGACATTTTGCACATGAATTCGCTGGTGAACCGCCCTACCCATCTGCACCGTCGCCAAAACGCCTAGCGCCAAGCCCAAGCAGGCTACGGCAGCTAAGACTAAGCTTTGACCTCGTCGCTTCACAGGCAGTTCCTCAAGTTCTCGCGGTACAGATTGCTCTGCATCTGCATCGCGTAGGTCGTCTCGAGCGGCATCATGTAGATGGGGTCAAAGCGAAACCCGAGAATGTTGCCACCCGACGCCAACAGCCGCAGCGTTCGAATTTCGATCTGCTCACGGAGCGACAGTTGTCGTGGAGCGCTAACCTGAGTCAGACGCTCATCATGCACCGGAATCAAGCGATTATCTAAGCGCCTTCCAAAGACGGCAGCCAGCCACGCATCGTGAATCAACTTGTTGGCGAAGGGCACTCGCAGTCGGTAGTTGTAGCGCAAACGAATCGCCATGCGGTTGAGATCTCGAGCACGCGCCGCAGGGACCCCCTGACAGGTGCCCGACAGGCAATCGAAGTCCAGCTCATTTTGCGGCAGGTCTTGTTGGCGTGGGTTGACCATATCAATCGAGACGAGCCCTACCCGCGGTGTAAACGGTGGAATCGTTAACCCCGGGATATTGCTGGCTAAATCCTGTAAATAGGACTGCAGACTCGCGATGCCGCATTGAACTTGGCTAGTGATCAGGAGCAAACCCTTTGCTTTGAGCCAGACCTGCATAATCCCCGGACGTCGACGGTCGGTGAACGGGTCGTTGGTGCCAAGGACAGTGTCGGTTGCGCCCATGGTCGGCAGCAACGCGATCAGCGCGCCGTTGAGCATCATTTTGCGATCAGCGTTATGCACAATCCCAGCACGGGATGCCTGATACGCAGCGTACTCGGTCATGACTCGAGCGTGCTGGATCATGACCAGCTGGATGATCCCGATCACTAAAAAAGTCATCGCAGGGAGTACAATTGCGCCCTCAACAAGGGCTTGACCCTCGTCGTCTGCCCACAGCCTTTTGAGCCATTTGAGCAAGGCTTATTCCTCCTGATCTGGTGCTAGCACGCCCGGCGCCTCGCGGGCGAGCGCGAGCCGTCGGACAACTGACCGTTAACAAGTATCGGTCGAAACAAACGGAGGTTGTGAAGCTTAGGCTCTAGGATGTGCCTTGTCGTAAACGCCCTCTAAATGCGTCAAACTCACAGCGGTATATTTTTGGGTCGTGCTGAGGCTAGCGTGCCCGAGGAGTTCTTGAATTGCGCGCAGATCAGCGCCGCCCTCAAGCAGGTGGGTCGCAAAACTATGCCGCAAGCGATGAGGGTGTATTTTTCCAGCTAAACCAGCGCGCTGCACGGCTTGCTTCAAGCGCCTTCGAACGCTTCGAGGGCTCAGGTGACTACCTCGACGACCCAAAAATAATGGCGCTTGAGGGCTCGCTTGATCGACTTTCGGGTCTTCCCCAAAGAACAGGGACTCACGCTCTGCCACCCAATCGCCAAGGGCTTCAGCGGTGGGTTTCGGAAAGGGTACAATTCGCTCTTTGTTCCCCTTACCGACGACACGAACGGTGCGCTGACGCAGATCGAGATCCATGGGCCTTAGACCACAGAGCTCTGAGATACGCAGCCCGGCGCCATACAAAAGCTCAAGGATCGCGCGGTCTCTTGTGTCGAGTTTAACCTTTGTCTCTGCGTCGCGTGCTTTGCTGCCATCCGGCGCCTCCACGAGCGCCGCAGCGTCCCCCTCCCCCAAGGGTCGCGGTAAACGCTTCGGTACTTTGGGCTGACGGAGCAAAAGCGACGGATTGGTGGCGGTCCACTCACGATCCTTTGCGTAGCGAAAGAAGGCGCGCAGCGCGCTGGCGCTGCGCGCAAGACTCGCGGCTTCGACCTCTCGATGGCGCGTCGCTAGGAACCGTCGCAGGCGCCTGCTCGTGATGCGATCAAGCTCAGGGTCGTCGAGCGCATCGACCAAGCGACCGAGCTCGCCTAGATAGGCGCGCTGAGTGTGCTCAGAACAGCCCCGCTCGACTGCGAGATGCTGTTCCCATCGACCGACCGCATGTGAGAGCTTCATGGCTGAACTATAGCGCAAACCCAGCATCAGGCCAAGGGATCCATCGCATCTTGTCCATAGCGCCTATCGAGCCTAGCCTGCGCCCCATCAAACGGGGGATCAATGATGAGTGAAACACTGACCGAATGGCTACTCAGCGAGGCGACACTGATCACCAGCACCGGTGAATTGGTCGAAGCATTTTGTGAGGCAGCTTTGCGCCGAAAGATCCCTGTCGATCGCGTGTTCCTAGGAACGATCGTACCTCATCCTCAAGCAGCCGGTGTTGCGGTCATTTACGACCGAGCGACTGAAGAACTCAAAGAGCTCGAAATCGATCCACTCCGCTTTGAGGAGTTGCACCGCGATCATCGCTCGCCGATTCGGTTTGTTCTCCAGCGCGGCAGCGAGCTGCGGGCGCCGCTTAATAAGGGCGTTGATCTGGGCATGTCGGATTTACGTGAGTTGAGAGAACAGGGACATACCGACTACATCGGATTGCCCCTTAGCTTTATGGGGCGCACTGCGGGAGCGTTTGGCTTGAGCACTCGTCACCCCGATGGTTTTAGCGACGAGCAGCTCAAGCGATTGCGTGCGGCGATGCCGGCATTATCTGCCGTGGCATACCTCGTCATTCAGCGGCTCGTGCAGCGCACCTTATTGCAAGCTTACCTGGGTCAAGACGCGGGCAGCCGAGTGCACCGTGGGCAGGTACGAAGAGGACAAGGTGCGACCTTACGTGCGGCGATTTTGTTTGCGGATATGCGCGGCTTTACGAAGCTCTCGACGAGCCAACCTCGTGATGTCGTTCTTGAATGCATCAACGCTGTGTTTGAGGTCGTCGTCGAAGCGGTACAGGCGCAGGGTGGTCAGGTGCTCAAGTTCATGGGCGACGGTTTGCTGGCGACCTTCGGAAATCCAAGCGATCATCTGGCGTGCATCGCTGCGGAGCGCGCCGCGCTCCAGGCTCAAACTGTGCTGGATGAGCTCGCGACCAAGCGGCTAACCGAGGATCGATACACGCCTGGTTTAGGCTTGGGCTTACACCTCGGTGAGGTGATGTACGGAAACATCGGAGCGCCAGGCCGGCTCGACTTCACGGTCATCGGTGAGGCTGTCAACTTGGCGGCACGCATCGAAGCCGTCTGCTCCAAGGTCGACGAAAAAATCTTGATGAGCGCAGACTTTGTCGGAGCGCTCAATCAGGAGCGACGACGATGCGGTGAATTTGAGCTTAAAGGCGTTCCCCACCCGGTCGCTGTGTTCGCACCCAACGGCTAGTTATTGCACGAACAGTTCACGTGGCAGGCGGCGTGCCGCCAGGTTCCACTTGGCTGTGCACCGGTCGACCCCCAGTTGGTGTTGTTGTCCGTGCTTGAGCACTCCATCGCGACCCAGTTGTTGCCGTTACGTTTGTTCGGCCAAAAGTGCTGCCCAACCTGATTGCCCGTATGACGCGAGGTCTCGACATTGAATCCGCCATGACCGGCGCAGACCTCTTGGCAGGACATGTTGACTCGCGGCGCTGTATACCAACATCCACCGTTCCACTCCCATCCAGCGCACTGGCCCGGAACCCGACAATCGTTTCCGCACTCGTCGTCGTCGTTGGCGTTGCCGTCATCACAAGCCTCAAAGCCTTGATCACCCTCGGCTAAGTCGGTGCGCACGATCCCGTCGCCGCAGCGAGCGACCAGGCAGCCGTTACGGCAGGCGTCGGTGTCCACTTCATTGCCATCATCGCAGCCCTCAAAGCCTTCGACGCCTTCTTCAAGGTCGGTGCGCCGCAGACCGTCGCCGCAGACCGCCACCGCGCAGCTGTTCAGACAGGCGTCCTCATCGCTGCCGTTGCCGTCATCGCAGAACTCGTAACCCTCGCCGCCCTCTTCAAGGTCGGTGCGCAGAATTCCATCGCCGCATTGCGCCGCAACGCATCCTGCTGTGCAGGCGTCGGTGTCGATTTCGTTGGCGTCATCGCAGGCTTCAAAGCCCTCTTCACCCTCTTGTAGATCACGGCGAATCACGCCGTCGCCGCAGGTAGCGAGCGTGCAGTCGTTACGGCAAGCGTCTGCGTCTTCGATGTTCCCATCATCGCAGATTTCACCCTCATTCAAGCGTCCATTACCACAACCGAGTGAGATGCACTGAGTCGAGCATTCATCGTCGTCTGACTCGTTACCGTCATCACATTCTTCAAAATCTTCATGTGAGGGGTTCAGGTCCCGGCGGTGAATCCCATCACCGCAGCGAGCGACCGTGCAAGCCGTCAGGCAGGCGTCGTCATCCTCGAAGTTGCCATCATCGCAAGCCTCGTAATCTTCGGCGCCCTCTGCCAGGTCGCGGCGATGGATCCCGTCACCGCAGCGCGCCGCCGTGCAGGCGTTGAGGCAGGCGTCGGTGTCGTCGCGGTTGCCGTCATCGCATTCTTCTTCACCTTCAAAGACAGAGCCGTCACCACAACCAGCGGGGCGGCATCGGTTGGTGCACGCATCCGTATCCACCTCGTTGCCATCGTCACAGGTCTCGCCCATCTCGGGCTGGATGATGCCATCACCGCAGCCCACCATCACGCAAGCATTCGTGCAACCGTCCCAGTTTTCATCGTTGCCGTCGTCGCAGGCTTCGTAACCCTCTTCACCCTCGCCCAGATCAGTGCGAATGATCCCGTCACCGCATGACGCCGCTAAACATGACGCTAAACAGCTGTCGCCGTCGAAGTCGTTGCCATCATCACAGACTTCGGCGCCGATCACTCCGGCGGCGAGGTCAGTGCGAACCACGCCGTCGCCGCAGACGGCTTGAGCGCAGGCGTTGGTGCATGCGTCACCGTCGTCGGTGTTGCCGTCATCACAGGTCTCGCCAGCGCTGCGCAGGCCATCACCGCAGACGCCATCGCCGCCTGAGGTCGTCCCCGGAGGGCCACAATGTAAAATGGCTACGCTCGCTGCCAGGAGAAGGATTCGTTTCATCTTTATTGCCTACCAAAAGTAATCACTGTGCGACCATGCCCGCTTCGGCTGCCGCTGGTCATCTCACCATTCGATACGCCGCCGATGTAGCCGCTTCCACCGCCGCCACCGACTGCGTAGCCGCCGCCGCCGCCGTAGTAACCTCCGCCGCCGCCAGCGTCATGGTACTGCCCGCGACCCCCGCCGGCACCCAGCTGACCCGCAACGCCGCTCGTACCCGCCCGGCCACCTGCGTTTTGGGTGCCACCAGTCGGGACCGTGCGGTTGCCGCTGTTGCGGATGCCATCGGCACCGTTTTCACCACCACCAGCGCCACCGGTGCCATGATTTGGGCACCCCGTGTTGCCACCGCCGCCGCCGCCAGCGACGATCAAGCGATTCGCAAGCCCCTGACCGCCGCGACGGATGTCGGTTCCGCCGCCGCCGCCCGCGCCATAACGCCCGCCGTTGCCGCCGCCATTAAAGCCGCCGACGCCACCACGAATACCCTGCCCGCCGACATAAATGTACAGCGTCTCACCTGGCGTGACCTCGAGATCGCCTCGGGTGTAGCCACCCAGACCACCATCGTTATCAGTTTGTCCGCCGCAGATCTCAGTGGGACCTCCCTGGGCGCCCCACACCTCTAGACGGAAGCTCCGAGCGCATTCAGGGACGACAAAGGTTTGCACGCCGCCGGTGTGCTCAAAGGCTCGCACCGTCGGCTCGCAGTCGTTGAAGGCGCACTGATTGCTGCAGATGTCATCGTCGATTTGATTGCCATCGTCGCAGGCTTCGAAGCCAGCCTGACCAGGTTGAAGATCGTTGCGGACCACCGGGTCGCCGCAGCGCGCCACCGCGCAGGCGTTTCGGCAGCCGTC
>JBDQPD010000052.1:0-23148 GCA_040260805.1 Myxococcota bacterium
CAGAGGTGGTAGCTCGCAAAGGAGACCACCATGGCGCGCATCCGAAAGTTCAACCAGCCGGTCGCAGCCAAACTCCGCATGCACGCATCGACCATCGGAAAACCGGTTCTGCCCTCCACCCACGCCTCAAAGAAACCCTCACCACTAGGCTGGTCACGCAAGCCATCAAAAGCGCGCACTAAGTTGTGGAACTCGATGCTTGGATCCGACTCAAGGCGCTGGATGAAGTGACCGTTCCAGTGCAGGCGTTTGTTGAAGCTTGATAAGGACCGAATCCACTGGCTCAGATGCGGCACGCCCTCGCGCTTGGCGTCTCTGAGTTGCTCGATCCGCTCGCGATAGGTTTGGTAGACCGTCCGCATCGAAATGGCGCCGTAGGCTAAGTAGGGGCTGAGCCGGCTGCACGACGTCGCGCCGGCTTCTGGTGATGACATGGCGCGTTGATAGTCTTCCCCGCGTTGGTGCAAAAACGAGCGCAGCGTTTCCTGCGCAGCTCGAGCCCCGGGGATCGGTTGGTCTGACTTCCCTGAGGGCGCGAGCCCAAAGACTCTGGGTCCTTGAAGCCCATGGGACTCGACCCGCGGTCCGGGCTGAATACGCTCCACGCTAGGCGTCTGCGCTGCGCTCATATCTCGGTTCCAAAGCGCCGCCCAACCGTCTCGATCTTTGAGCCCTCGAACCACGCCTTGTTGCCGGTATTGATGCCACCCAATCTGGTTCGAGCGCGCCCAGGCTGCCACGCGTCGGTCACGGTCATAGGTCAGCTTATTGCCGGTTTCTTGATGGCTGTAGATGCGATCGAATCCGAGCTCTTGGTGGAGCGCCGCGAAGACCTCGTGGGCGGAGCCTGTGCGGGTGATCAGCTCACCGCCCAGGCTATGGAGTTGAGCTTGCACCTCAGCCAAGCAGCCGTTGATGAACTCGAGGTGCGATGCGTCGGCGTCGTCGGCGCCGAGAATCTCGGGCTCGTAGATGTACAGCGCTACGCAGGCGCCGCGTTGTGCGGCTTCAAAAAGCGGTTGGTGATCTTGCCACCGTAGGTCTCGCTTGAACCACACGAGCGAGCACATTGAATCTTGGTTCATGATCCTGTCGATCCCAGACGATATCGGGAGGTCGTCAGCTCATCTAAGCACAGTTTTAGGTCGTTTGCCGTCGATTTAGGTGGCGCACTTAGCGCAAGCTTTCCCGTCTGCTTTCGCCTGGGCGCAGCAGTCGGTTCGTGTTGCGCATTCGGTGCAGGGTTTACCCTGTGCTTTTGCTTTTGCGCAGCAGTCGGTCTTGTTGGCGATACACGCTTTGCAGTTGGTCCCCTCAGCCTTTGCGGTCGCGCAGCAGTTTACGTTCGTTTGAACCGCTGAAGTCGATGCTCCTGAGGTTGCACAACCGAAGAGTGATAAGGTCCCTAAGACTATGATTAAGAGACGCATAAAAATACTCCAGACAGGCGTGTGTACCGCCGTCATGATAAAAAAGTATAGCGTGGCGCTCTCGGGTTCTTTTCAAAGACCTCAAATCACGGAAAGATCACGGTGAATCGGTCACGCACCGGATATGGGGATATGATTTGAAGCAAGCTCATTATGCGCTGCTCATGGGATGGCTTGGGATTGGGTCAGCCTGCGCTGATGAACCTGCCTCAGTCGCTCGCTCAGACGCTGGCCCGGTGGCTCCAGTTGAGGTCGTAGATCCGTGGTTTTGCAGCGAACCCGGACGGGTCAACTCGACCGACGACAATGCATGGCAAGTCCAGAGTGATCATTATTCCTTGTATGCCCAAACAAGCCAAGCTGAAGCCCAAGCCCTATCGGCGCTTCTTGAGGCGAGTTGGGGCGCCATGAGCGATTGGTTTGAAGACCAGCCTGAGCTCGTAGCGGACCAACTGTTCCGGGTCGAGCTCTATGCTGATGTCGAGGCTTGGGCGGCTGCTATTCGTCGCGACGGGCTCGAGGTCCCCCAAGGCGCTGGGGGGTATTTTCACCCAGGCTCCGGCATCGCTTATGCTTATCAGCAGCCGACCCGCTACTACACCCGCCAACTTGTTCTGCATGAAGCGATTCACCAATTTCACGACGGCGTTCGAGCGCCCGGACATCGTGTGCCCGGTTGGTATATTGAGGGGCTGGCTGAACACCTGAGTCATTACGATTGGAACGGCGAGTGTGTGCGCCTCGGGCGCTTGCCGATGGTCACGCAAGAGGACCTGCCCGCCCAAGCCTTGGGTCAATCGATCGATCTGTCCTCGCATTGGATGAGCGAAAACTCAGTGAGTCGCCCACTGGAGTGGGCTACGTTTCGTTACTTTGAATACGCCGAGAATGGAGCCTATGCCGATCGCTGGATAGCCTTCGTTCGTGCGATGGATGCTGGCTCGCAGGATCCGCACGCTGAGTTTGAGCGCATCTTTGAGGCTCCTGTCTCGACATTTGATGAGCCGATCCAGGATTGGCTGGTGAGCGCTCAGCAGCCGATGAGAGCGGAGTACCTTGAGTGGTCCCATGTGGCGCCCGGCGAGGTGGATGGCTGGTCGTCGGTTTTTAGTTTTGCTCGGATTGAAAAACCGGTTCAGCGCTTCTCGATGACCTTTGAGCCGATCTGGTCAGAAGTTGGCGCAGGTGGGGTCTTGCTGAGTTATCAAGACCCGCAGAATTGGATTGGCTTGGTCGTGGGTGCCAACGACCGAGTCTCGAGCTTTGAGATGCGTGAAGGCCAAGCCGTTTGGTGGGATCAAGGTGAGGCGCCAGCCCTCAATGACGGCGCCTACGCCTGGCAGGTTGCCCATGGTGATGAAGCGTCGACGGTCCAGATCAACGATAAGACCTTTGTCTTGCCCTTAGCCTTTGCGCCTGCTGGAGGTCCTGCTGTGAATCAATCGTCGCTGCGGTTTTCCAAGATTCAGTGGGGGCAATAACGACTCAAGGCGCCTTGAACTCAGGAACCGGGGGGAAGAGGCTCGAGGCTTGCTTCATCAGCTCATCGCATGACGTCAGCGACTCATCGATAGGAATAAGTACTATCGGGTTGAGGCCGGGGTCGCTCGCTTGTTTCGGGTCGGCGTCCGAATCAAATAGGCACGATGATGCCCCCGCCACGAGCTGTTCGGAGCGATCGGTCACGGTGCCGCGAATCGATCCGTCGGCCATCAGCTCAAGTCGGTTCTCGAAGATCTCGCGACGCGCCAGGTAGACCTCCCCACTGATGTATCTATTGACCCGAATCTGGACCGTTACGCCTGGTTTGTTGTCCCCATCAGGATCACTAAAGTCTGCGTCTTTGCGATCGTTTGGTAGCGGTTTTTTTTGGTCTCCTTTGATGCCGATGAGGCTCGGGCTGGCTGGGCGATCAATTAGCCAGCGTCCCTCCTTGTTCACGACGCTTACCTTTTGAGGTGGCGGCGCGATGGCACGCGTTGCTCGGTCGCTTAAACTGGACCGCATTCCCGCTCGGTTGATGCGGTGCTCAGCGTGACAGAAACGGTCCGACTCGACCAGTTCACCATCTACAATTCGGAAATCTGTAAACCCATAAGAGACGACAAAGGTGCGCATCGGCGCGCCACGCAGAGGCTCTTCATAAGCCACGACGTCAAAGTGCGCGTAGTGACCTGCGATTCGTTCGAGGGCTTGCTCCCGAGTCATCGGATCGAGCGCTTCACCAGACTCGAAAGAGATCAGGGGAGAAGCCGGCCAAGGCAGCGCAGGGTTCCCGCATGCCGCGGCACAGAGCAGCGCAGAGTAGAGGGCTAGATTTTGGGTTCGCAACGTGATCACTCCGAGGGCTCGGACAGGTGCTCGATGAGGTCCTTCTTCGCTTGGGGCGGCGTGCAGCCGGTATGGTCGATCGAGCAGAACCGATCCCACGATAAACCAAACCGAGCTAGGTCCTCGCGAAAGGCATCGACGATGGGCTCAGGGATGGCGTCGCCGGATAAGGTGCCGGTGCGCGTCATCACGTTCACCCCCGCATACCGTCCGGCTGGCGTCTGCCCACAGTAGGTGTAGGCGACCCAGTCGGGGGCCGGCCTGGACAAGACGAACCAGCGCTCGTCTTGCGGGGTCAGCGGTGGGTTGGTGTAGTGCACCGCGAGGGCGCCGTCCGCATCGATCCCTGGCTTGGCGATCAGGTAAGGCAAAGCGCCTTGTTCGCCAGCCGTTCCAGCGAACGAGGTGTGGTACCAAGTGGAGTCTTCGTGCGCGACCCACGAGCTGCTCCGGCATTTGAGCTTGTCGTAACCACCTTGCCATTTGGAGTCCGGGCGACCGCAGTTCCTGCCCCGCACCTCTCGCCAGGTTCCGGTGAGTTCGGCTAAGCTGCCGACCTTGATGACCGAGCTTTGGTTCGCCACGGTCACCGGGCAGATGCCGTCCTTGCCCTCTTCAGCTCGTGGAAGGCAGCGGTTGTCGGCGAAGCATTGCACGACCTTACGATAGCAGTCGCTGTCTTTGCCCTCTTCGACTTGGCAAAGCAGGTGGCAGGCCTGCTCGCCCGCGGTGTCTTTGGCCAGCTCAGAGCACTTCTTATTGCACGCAAGCGTGGCGCGACAGTCGCCGCTGAAGCTGCAGCCGATCAACGCGCCAGGACAGTTGCCCAAACCGCACGAAAGAGGATTGGGCTGAGCCGGATTTTTTTTCGCTGAGCAACCGGTAGCCGCTGAGACCAAAAGCAGCAAAAGGCTGAGCAAAGCGAGCCGTAAGCTGCCATACTGATCTTGAGCGCCAGCGGTGGACAGGCGACGATGGACTGATGGGCTAAGGATCACATGCGCTCCAGTGCGCAGGCGAGGTACTGCCGCTCGGTCAGCCGCGTCAAGCAGCGCAGATAACCTTCGACGGTCCCTGGGCGCTGAGCGCGCAGGGCTTGCTCGACTTAGAGGACTCCGCTGGCATCAAACCCAGCCAGGATCTTATCAAACCCACGCCAGGAGATGTCGATCTCAGCTTGCGCCGCTGGCTGGCGAAAGTCGGTCAGCCCGCGTGCGGCGTACCAGGTCTTGTTGCGAATCGTTTGGTAGGCCATCCGCGTCGCGGTGCCTTGACCAGCGACCGAGTCGATCGCATCGCCGATCTTGAACAGATCAAAAAGCGGATGCATGTCGAGATTATGCCCTTTGCGCGCCGAATCGATCATCTCAGGATAGACCTCGAGGAGCACATCGCCAAAGTGCATAAAGTCTTTACGTCGTTCCTTTTCGGCGCCTGTATCGACTAGGGCTTTGGGAAGATCAGCGACCAGATGAACGATCGCACCCATCCCGGTGACCCGCTCAGGGCTAACGCTCGGATCTCGAGCCTGCTTATAGTACGTTTTCCAGGCGCCTGTGACCTCACCGCCGGTCAGCTCACCGTGTAGGTTAGCGAGGTAGCGGCGTCCGAAGTTGTGGGTCAACTCAGAGGCCCATTTGTTGTCTTCGTACAGCCCGCGCTCAACGGAATCGACAGCGCCGTTGGTGATCACTCGGTACAGCGACGTAAACACCCCACGAGGGTCCTTGTGATCCGAGAAGGTTTTATCGAGCTCACGGATCCGCCCGCGCAGATCGTACATGTCTTTTAATG
Source organism: Myxococcota bacterium (assembly GCA_040260805.1). Lineage (GTDB taxonomy): Bacteria > Myxococcota > UBA4151 > UBA4151 > UBA4151 > CACGMS01. The sequence goes on from JBDQPD010000052.1 coordinate 5,556, forward strand.
TCGTTGGATCGGTGAGCTCAACCAAGCGATTGTGCACACTCTCTGGCAGGCTCGGGACACGCCCCGAACCGGGTACGAGCGCCTCGGACTGAACTGCCGCTTGGGCGACCTTCGCTGTATCCACGCGCTCAAAACCATCGGTATGCTTGAGCGTCTGTGCGCTATTTTGCGACCCCTTGTTCTGTGAGTGGTTTAGCTCAGGAGTCGTCTGCGCTGCTGTTTTCGATGGGATACGTATCATCATGTCTTCGCCTAAATACTGACTGTTCTAATCCTCTAGTTCACGAACAACGAATAAAATGATCAAGCCTGACCACGAAGGCCTTATCGACAGGTGCTCATGGAAGTTGCTCGAAGATAAGTTCTATTGCTTTGGCTAGGCGCTTGACTTGCCTCGATAAAGACCGCCTCGTCACCTTGTACAAACCGCCGCGCTCGGTCATGCTTTGAGCTCTAGTGAGGGCTTAACATGGTTCAGGTTGATGGGTTGTGGCGGGTATTTGTCGCCTCGGGTTTGATTCTAAGTGGCGCGTGCTCAGAGCAGGTGGTGGTGCGCGAGACCGAGGCAAGCTGTGGCAACGCTCAGCTTGAAACTGGCGAGCAGTGCGATGACGGAAACGCAGTCAACTCGGACGGATGCAGCAACGCGTGCGAGCTGCCCCAATGCGGCGATGCCGTCACTCGGACCGATCTGATGGTTGGAGAGGATGGGTTTGAAGCGTGCGATGATGGCAACGATGATGATCAAGATGCCTGCACCAATAATTGTGTCGTGGCGTATTGCGGCGATGCGATCCTGCGAGCTGACGTCTCTGAGGGAAGTCCTGGGTTCGAATCGTGCGATGACGGCAATGAGGTCAGCACCGACGCATGCCTTGCTAATTGCGTCGCCGCTCGCTGCGGCGACGGCGTGGTGCGAGCTGATCTAGACGAGGGCGATCTCGGATTCGAGGCTTGTGATGATGGCAACGATGACGACGGTGATTCGTGTTTGACCAGCTGCAAGCTTGCGGTGTGCGGTGACGGTATTTTGGGACCGGGCGAGGGCTGCGATGACGGCAACGATGACCCGACCGACGATTGCCATGAATGCGAGCCGCCAAGTTGCGGTGACGGCGTCGTCCAAGCTGGCGAGCGCTGCGATGACGGCAACGAGGTCGACACCGACTCTTGCCTGACAACCTGCGCACCCGCTCGCTGCGGCGATGGAGCCCTCTGGGAGGGGGAGGAAGCTTGCGACGACGGCAACGCGGTCGACACGGACGCCTGCACCGCCGGATGTGTGGTGGCGCGTTGCGGCGATGGGGTGCTCTATATTGGCGAGGAAGCCTGCGATGACGCCAACCTTGAGCCCGGTGACGGTTGCGATGGCGACTGCCGCCGAGAGGTCTGCGGTAATGGACGCCTTGACGTAGGCGAAGCCTGCGATGACGGTAACGACAACGAGTTTGATGCTTGCCGGTCTAATTGCACCGAGCCCCGCTGCGGTGATCAACTGCTGCACGAGGGCGAAGCCTGTGACGACGGCAACCAGATCGATACCGATGAGTGTACGAATACGTGTCAAATCGCTCGTTGCGGCGACGGAATTGTGCGTGAAGGGCTTGAGCTAGGCGCGCCAGGCTACGAAGCCTGCGATGACGCGAATGAGCTCGACACCGACGCCTGCCTGTCGTCATGTCAGGAGGCTTCGTGCGGTGACGGTCTGGTGCACGAGGGCGTCGAGGCGTGCGACGACGGCAACCAGATCAATACGGACGCTTGTCTAGAGAACTGCGTCGCCGCAAGCTGCGGTGATGGGCATGTTCAAGCCGGACAAGAGGCTTGCGACGACGGCAATGTTCAAGATGACGACGGCTGCTCGGGAGTGTGTCAGACCGAAGGAAACCAGCATGATGAGCTGTGCGGGCAGCATCTGCACGTAGCTCCAGAGCAGGTTCGAGCGGGCTGGACCCTTTGTTACATCCGCGGGAATGATCCCAACTGGTTGCGCTCAGCGGCGTGCAGCGCCACTTTTCCATCAGCCGGTAAAACCTATGGTTGCTGGCACGGGCGCAGCACTTTTCCGCATCAAAACAACAACCAGATGCTCGAGAACGCATGCCGTGGCGGGGTCCAAAACGGGACACGTTACAACAGCTGGGGCGGAACCGATCACATCTTAACGATCTGTATTCAGCATTAAGGGATCGGGCAGCCCTGCACCTCGATCAAACGGTCGAGCTCTGCCTTTTGAGCTGTGTTCATTTGGGCTTCATTGGCGCACAGCCAAAGCCCTCGGCAGTTCGGCGTGCCCACAGGGTAGGGAGTTTGAGACAGGCTAAACCCACTGAGCGCTTTACCGCAGTAGCGAAAAGAGCATTTGGTGTTCCAGTTTGGCTTTGTCAGGGTACGCGTACCCGCGCTCAGTAAGCCCAAAAAGCAGCCGATTAATGCGACGCCTTTGAACACTTTTTTGAGCGCTCCATGACCGACTAGCGAGGTCCTGGATTTGCCGCCAACCAGGAAGCCGACGGCTCCAGTGACGAGATAAAAGAGCAGTGGAAAGCCTACGCAGAACACCTCCAACAGGAGATCCAAGCAGGCGAGACCAGAGGCAAAGAATCCTGCGCCGATTAGATTGTAGCGATCCAGATTGAGGGTTTTACCTTTGGTCACGATGAGTCGACTCCAAGCCTTGGGCTACGATGCTTAGCGATGTTAGCGTCGACAGGCGCCCTCATGATCAAAGGCTGCGCCAGCCTCTCGTCGTTCGCAATCGTTGCCGTAGGTCTGTCCATCACAACCGCAAACCGGTCGGTACTCTCGAGTGCACATGCCGCGCTCGTTAGGGACGCAGACACCCTCTAAAGCGTCACCGCATTGCTCATTGGCGCTGAGGTCGCAGCGCTGTCCGCGGCCGCATTCGACCTGGTTGGCGCCGCCGCAGTTGCCGACGGGCCGAGCGCATTCGCCTTCATGATCGAGGGCCACATAAGCTCCCCTCCGCTCGCAGTCGTTGCCGTAGGTCTGTCCATCGCAACCACAAACCGGCGCAAAGACTCCCGGGCAGGGGTTGTTACGAGGCTCAACGCAGACGCCGCGCAGGTCGTCACCGCATTGCAGGTGCTGACTGCGGTCGCAGACCAAGCCGTCAGCACATAAGCGCTCACGCGCACCGCCGCAGCCGGCCGGATCGACGTGACCTGCGTCTTGCGCTGGCGAGCCCACGTCCTCGACCGGTTCACCCGCATCAACGATCGCAGCGCCTGTATCGGTGCTGGTCGTGGCGTCAGGCACAACGCTTGCGTCCGGACGAGTCGCAGCGTCCTCGACCGGCTCAGCGCCTGAATCAGGGACCATGCCGCTGTCCACGACGGGCGCAGGTCCCGTGTCTTGGGTTGCCGTTGTGGTCTCCGAAGCACAGGCGATCACGAGCGAGCAGACTAGAGCAAGGACGAGACGAGGCATGAGCTTCTCCTAGAAGGCGAGCGGAGGGTTATCCGGGTTATCCGACGAGCGCAACGCTCCAGCGTCTGACGCCTAGTCGTCCGGACAACCCCAACCGGTCATGATCGCTGACGGGTCGTAATCGCACCAACCCCACTCCCTAAGCTGCTCTGGGCAATCTTGTGTCGCTGTCGTCACCGGGTTCGAGGGGAGTTCGCAGGCGGTTTGTGGGTCGAGACAAAACGCCGACTGCTCGATGCGAAAATTCAGATGAAAGTTTTGAGTGTACATGATGTAGCCGTCCCAGCGAAAACCCGGGTTGTTGCATTGCACCAAACCGATGCCGACGCGCGTGTTGCGCGGGTCCAAGATGGCGCCGCGATGACCGGTGCAGGTCGGCTCCGCCATAAAAGCATGGCTCGCCGAGGAGGCATGTCGGTTGACCGCAATATTTTCGGCGACCGGGACATTAAAACCCATTAATTCAGCGCGCTGTGACGGGTTTCGACCGTCTGGGTTGACGTGCGCAAAGAACCCTCGATCGCACATATCTTGGGAGTGCGCCTTGGCGACTAAGTACATGTCCGGGTCCCAGCGTGCCGGCACCGCATGACCCGACTCGTCGGCAAACAACGCACGGTCCTGGTTGATGTAGCGCAGCATCAAACAGGCTTCGGCTCGATGTTCGTCGTCGTCTGCGTGAGGACCATTTAGGCACGCCTCGATGGGGTCGGCTTCGCATTGACCTTGAGCGCATACGTTGCTCACGCAATCATCGTTTCGCTCGCAGGGGGTCCCCGCTGGGCAAGCTGACTCACACGAGCCGCCGCAGTCTAGGGCGCGCTCATTACCGTTGTGGATCCCGTCGTCGCAGCTCGCCTCTTGGCACTGTTGATCTTGGCACGAGCTGCTGATGCAGTCTGAGCCCTCTTGGCAGCGCAAGCCTGCGCTGCACGCTTGGGCGCAGTCTCCGCCGCAGTCTAGATCAGTCTCTTGCCCGTTGTGGACCCCGTCATCGCAGCTTGCCGGGCGGCAGAGTCCTTCACCGCAGACGAGACTCTGGCAGTCTAACCCCGAGCTACAGCGGGCCGAATCGGCGCAGGTGCTGCCGCAAAGACCGCCGCAATCGACATCCGCTTCGTCTTGGTTGCGCACACCGTCATCACAAAGCGCCTCAGCGCAGCGCTGGTCTTGGCACACTCCACTGACGCAGTCAGCCGCATCGACGCAGCGGTCGCCTGGACCACAGGGGGTGCACTCGCCCCCGCAATCGACGTCGGACTCGTCACCATCTTGAGCATTGTTTGTGCAGCTTGGATCGGGAAGGCCTGCATCGTTGGCTGCTGGGCTGACGTCCGAGTTTGAGGCGTCAGGAGCAGTGTCTGAGCCACCCGGTGGGCTACAACTCAACAGCCCCACCGCACCCACGAAAAATAAAATCTGTTTCGCCATGGGCGATCCACTAGCACGCTTCTAAGGTTAGCGCATGCTGCCGATCAGCCGGGCGTTAATCCAGCCGGAGTGCAGCTCGTCAGCGGACGCCAGGTCTGGCTTCGACACTCAAAGAATCGCGGGCAATCGATCGTCGTTTCGCAAGCGCAGATGTTGGGGTCGTCGGCGCGACATTCACCCGCTGCCATCAAGCGGCATTGGCCGGACACGGTGTCGCATGTCGCCGTCGTCGCACAGTCGGCTTGTGTGCTGCACGCTTTGGTCAACGCCAGAATTCCAGACGACATCTCGCTTGACCCTGTTTCATGGCAGCCTGTGCTCAAGGTCAGGAAGAATCCGATCACTACCGCTAAAGAACGCATCGTCGTTGCCCCTCGTCGAATGAAATGCGTGGTTTGAGTCCGAAACACGCCGGTGCATGGCTTCGGCGGCGGCTGCACTAGAGGGGAGCGTGAAGGTTATCTACTGATAAGTAGGAAAGTAGGGCGTTTGACCGATAAAATGGACGCCGGTGAGAGCAGGTTTTAGACCGCCCCCCAATCGAATTTATGAGCGTGCTTTATCCATACGCTCTGGATCACTTAGCGCTCTTGGGTTACAGCGTATGGGGGGCTATAAAGCGTGTTTAGAAACCTTGTTTGGCTTGGCTTACTTGGAGCGATCGCCTGCGGCGTGGGCACGCTTCCAGAGCTTCCCGCAGCGGCCACCGAGGACACCCCAAATAAGGTCGAGATTCTTGGCGTTTGGCCTGCACAGGGAGATGACCAAATTGTGCCCGCAATGCTGGTTGTTGGGCGGGCTTATAAGCTCAAATTGCGCGTGAGCGGTTTGGGCGATGTGTTGCTTCCCAGCGAGCCTTTGGTAGCCAGCATCGAATCCGAAAGCTTTGAACGGGTGATCAGTTTCCCACGGGGCAACACCTGCATCACGCCAGCCGAGCCAGAATCAGCGGATGACGAGGGCGTTTGTACCATTGTCTTCTACGCTGAAGGTTTGGTGCGCGACGTCGGGATTATGGTCCGTGCTCAGCGGGCTTTAGCGGTGACGAAGTCCATTGACCTTGAGTTGCGCGCAGATCTCGCCTCGGCGCGTCTTCGCTTTATGGTTCCTGGGGTGGGCACAGCGACTTGGTTTCCTGGCGATGCAGACCCTTTGCCTGCGCTCCAGGCGATGGGGCTCTCGCTCGAAGAGGACCAAGCGACTCCTTTGGTCATTGAACTCAAAGATGCCTACGATAATCCGTTGGTTGGTCAGCGCGTGGAATTAGCCGATTGGCTTGAGCCGCAGGCGCCCGTCCAACCTGAGCCGGATGCGGGAGTCGTTGACGATGGTGGCGTCTCGACGGACGTCTTGGTTTCTGAGGCTGGCGCTGTCGATACGCTCATCGTCGATGCTTCGTGGATGGACTCTGGATATCGGGATGCTGCGGTAGACGATGCTGGGGATGTCGGTGCAATAACCGATACCTCGAGCCAAGACGCTCCTAGCCGAGTCCTGCCCGACGCGAGCTTGAGATCAGACGTAGACGCTCTGGGTGATGGTCGTGGACTGGCATCGGGTAGGCTCGCTGACGGACGAGTGGCGGTGTATCGTCATGATGGCACGCGATGCGGCATCGAGGTTGACAATGATGCGCGTCATGAGGTGCTCAGCGATGCGCTAGGTCGAGCAACGTTTTGCCTCAAAGCCGGTGAGATTTTAGGCGCTTGGCAATTGGTGATCAAGCTTGACGAATTGATTGACCCACAAACCATCGCGGCGCGCAGCCAAGACGGTTTTGTCCTGAGCGGACGGACGCGCGCCGGGGAACCCGAGCGTTTAGTGCTTCTCGGTCACGACGATGAAGGCGATGAGCCGCTGACGCGCTGCGAAGCCGGTGACGTCACACCGCTCGAATATTTTCAGGTGCTTTCAGCCAGCGGGCGGCCGGTCGCTGGGGCGCTGGTTCAGATCCGGACCGAGGGCGGCGTGCGGCTGCAGTCGTTCGCCTCGCCGGTCAGCGATGACCAGGGCCGGGTCGTGGTTCAGGTCTCGTGCCCGATCACCATGCCGAACCGCAGCGTGATTTTTGCTGAGCTCGACGGCGCCGCAGCGGGGGACGTGCGCAAGCGGGCGCAGCTTTTTGTCCGGCTGGAGGTCCAGCAGATCGAGCGTCTGCGGCTCATGGTCGATCAGCCGGGACAGTCTGCACTTGGCATCGGGCGCGCCCGCGCCCTTGAGCCCTTCTACTTTCGTGTGCTGGCTGAGGGGACGCGCGGCACGCCCGCGGTGGCGAGCCGACTCAACCTGAGCGTCGTGGCGAGTCAGCCGAACAATCAATTGATGGCGCTGGTGAACGGTCAATGCGTGCCCGCTGCGGAGCGGAATCTCCACGGGCAGTCCCTCTACACCGACAGCGATGGGTTTGTCCGCTTTGGTCTGTGCGCCACCGGCTTGAGCACGGTGCTGCGCCCGATGAGTCTGTTGGTGAGCGCGCATGGTCAGACCGCACGGTTGACCGTCCCGATTACATTGGTCGCCGGTGATCCGGTGCGGGTCGCTGCGGATCCTCCCGGGCGCGTCAGCACGATGGTCGGCGGCGCCGCCGGGGCGCTCGATGTCGTGGTCTTGGATGAGGCGGGTAATGGCGTGCCGGGTGCGGTCGTTGAGGTCGTGCGACCGCCGGAGGTGGAGCTGACGCGCACGCAAGGTCAGACCAACGCCGTCGGTCGCTTCTCGACGTGGATCAGCGCTGTGACGCGTGCGGGTGCCTTCGACCTGACGCTACGCGCACGCAAAGGGGACTGGTCCGCCATCGCCGTCAAGACGGTCGCCGCAGGGGTAGGGGGCGCCGAGCGGATTCGCTTTGTCCAGAACAACCTGACCCTCAACCCGGTGCTCGGCGCCAGCACCGTCGAGGTCGCGGTCGGCGAGTCCATCGCCCGGCCGCTGACCTTGCGGCTTGAGAATCGAGTCGGCGGGGGCGTTACGGGCGAAGGGATCGCGGCGTCGTTGGTTGAGGGTGAGCCGAACGCGTGCGGGCGCGTCGGGCTCGAAGGCCGGGTCACCGACGACGCAGGCGAGGTCATCTTTGGCGGTGAAGGCGGGGTTGCGCTGGAGGCGGGACCGACGGTGACCGAGTGCATCTGGCAGTTCAGCGCCGGGATTGAGGTGCAGGCGCGCTTGCGGCTGCGGCAGGTCGCGGGCGCGCCGTTTGGGGGGCGCCCAGAGGTGGATGAAGGCACCTCGCTCACGGCGCTTCAGCAAGCCCCGAGCGATTGGCATCAAGAGGGGATCACAGCTGGCGTTCAAGTGCGCGCACAAGACCGCTTTGGGAACCCGCTAGCGGGTCTGCGGATGTGGCTCAACGCCACCAACTGCTGGATCCAGCAGCCGCTGCAGCGGCTCGATGAGCACGGGCGAGGGACCTGGCGCGTCGCAGGCGGTCGCGACCACAACCAGCCCTGCACTCTGCATATGCGCTACGCAGCTGGCGACTGGCAGGGTGCGCAACCCTTGGTGATCCCGATTCGGGGGCTGCCGGTGCCCACGATCCAGTGGCTCGACCGCTTCCTCGGTGAGACCGCCGCATCTCATCAATGCTCGTACATGCTTCATGGCTCGTCCTTTTCGGCGAATGGATGCTACATCGCGAGCGCTCACTGGCCGATGCAGCAGGACCCTGAGCACCGCGAGCATATGGTCCTGCGCGTGGACGACGAGCTCGTCATCCGGCCCGATGACCTGGCGGCGCAGCAAAACGCAGCCTGTTATGAGCCCGATCGCCAAGACCCTTATGAGCGCTGCAGCCGCGTGCAGGTGCTGGACGTCGAGGAGGGGCAAAACGGTCAGAGGGTGTACACACCCATCGGCACCACCCCGATCCGCTGGCGGGTGGTGCGCCCGGACTGGAACAACAACAACGCGCTCGAATTCCACGTCAGCTTGTCGCAGCAGCTCGTCGGAGCGGGGCATCACAAGGCCTTGCGCATCGTTCAGCCTGACGGTCAAACGGTCGGTCCGCCGATCGACTTCTTCGCGCACCCACCGATCCGCTGGCAGCATCAGGTGACGCGCCTGATCAGCCCGGATGACCCGAACGAGCAAGGCCGGGTTTGGGGCGGTCACCGCCTCCAACTGGACGACGACGACGCGCAAGAGGCGGTCTTTTGCGGTAACGATAACCGGGGCGGTTTGTTGGCGGTGATCGATCGCGCCGAGCGCACCGACCCGTATCCGGATACGGTCACGGGGATCCGCCTCTGGCAGCTCGATGACGCGGCTAAGATGCCTCAAGCGAGCCGAGCCGACCTCGCCTGCGCGCTCGGTGACCTCGACGAAGACGGCCGCAAGGACTTGGTGATCCCGCTGCCGACGAGCGCGCAGAACCGGGTGCCTCGGTTGATGCTGCTGCGCGGCTTACCGGCTGCGCCCTTCTTTGATGTGGAGAACGCAGTGACCATCTTGCTCAACAGCGCGCCGAGCTTTCCGGCGCACGCGCCGTCGCAGGTGGTGGTCAGCGAGCAGCCCAACCGGATCTGGGTCTGTTTGGGCTGGTTGGATCAGCACAACGAATATCAGGGGGCGTGCGGTCAAGACGGCGCGCTGTCCGTGTTCGTTCAATCCAGCCCCTTTACGGGTAACCCGAACCAGGCGTTTGGCGCGCAAGAACGGCATGAGACCTGGCCGGTCAACCCGGTGTTTCAGGTCGCCGATCAGGTCTATTTTGAGGGCGTGGGCACCGTGACCAGCCAAGGCGCGCTGATCGGGCAGTCCAAGCCCTGGCCCGAACAGCCGCTGTCGCAAAGCGGCGCCGAGCTGCGGCACAGCTATTTTGATGAAAACACGCGCGTGGTGACCACGGTGAACGCGTCCGGTGTGGTGCGGCGCTGGGACCACCACGGCGCCTTGATCGCAGAGTTCACGGCCCCGCACGAAGCAGGCAACGCGCAGTTTACTCAAGACGGGCGCATCGCCGCGACCGTTCATGACAACGCCGTCTACGTCTGGCGTACCTCGGACGGCGCTGCGCTGTTCTCGGTGCCGGGAGACCTGGCGTCATGGGCGCCGACCAGCGCTGAGTTTCCAGACCCCGTCTTGGTCGCCGGCGATCGGGTGAGCACCAACAACGGTCTATGCAATCAAAATTGGGCGCAATCTCGACTTGATCTGCGTGTCTACCAGGCTTCGGGTGAGCTGCTGCAAGCGGTTGAGGCGGCGGTGCCGGAGTCGGAACAATCGGGTTGCCCTGGCGCTGATTATTGGCACGTCGCAGCGACCGCAGGCGCCGAACTGATCTACGCCTACCGACAGGAGCGCGCAGTAATTCAGCGGCTCAACGGGCGCACGGGTGAGCGCCTTACTCCGATGACCTTAGAGGATATACAGCCTGCCCTCCCCAGCACGGTAGGCCGTGTTTTCGAGCGCCTGTACTTCAGCCATGACCGCGCCGTGGCTTATGCCCGGATCCAGCGAGCTTGGAATGAACCCCGGCATACGCTCAAGCTTGCCCTGCCCGGTGCGCAGACGCTGTGGGAGATCTGCGCTGGAAACGAAGGCGCTGGGTGCTCGTCGCTTCTCAACGCGGGCACGCTTTTGGTCACACGCGACGAGCGCTCCGTCGCGCGGGCTTATAACGAGGGCCGCGGGGTAACCTTATACGACAGCTCCACGCACACCTGGCAGGGGCAGCCTTATGACCCGAGACTTCATGTCGCCCTGGCGGGTCAATCCAGCGGCGGTAACTATCTGTTCTTGACCGAGTGGGTGTATAACTTCGCCGATGCGCGCCGCAACCTCCACGTCTACCCGAGGGATCCGACCGTCGGGGGGTTGGTCCCCGTGACCTACGCCACCGCACAGCGGATCACGCAGCGCGCCAAGCGCCCTCATCACCCAAACTTTCACTTCTCAGCGCACCTTGTCCCGCAGCAACGCGATGATGGGGACCTGATCATCTTGCCGCGCAGATTGTACCGTAACGGACGCACGAATCCGTTCTACAATGATCAATCTTTCGGGGGTCAATGGGGTCACGCTGATTCGATATCTTACCACACCATCGAAACTTTTATCGCCGGTGATGGCGAGATCATCGTGGCGCGACCGAGCACGTGGCGACCGCTGTGTGGGAACGCTCAACTCGACGAGGGCGAGCTGAGCGATGAGGGGCAGCCGTGGCGAGGGCGTTGGGACTGCGGCGCGTCGTTGCAGGCGCGCTGCGGCGACGGCGCTTTGGACCCAGGCGAAGCTTGCGATGACGGCAACGACCAGGCAGGGGACGGCTGCGAGGGGTGCCTGCGCGTCTTCGCTGGTTTACGCCAGGATGAGCCGGTCGCTTCATGCGCTGCGCTCAGTGATGAAGCCGCCTCGGGGAGCTATTGGGTGGGGCAGCCGGGTGACGCTCGCTTCACCTATTGCAAGCGAGCCAACGGCGTCTGGTATGAGCTCGTGGCGCGCTTTGCAAACGCCGACGGGGCGCAGTGGCGAGGGGCTCACTGGACTTCGCGTGAGCACAGCTTCGGCGACTGTTCCTCGCTTGAGACGGGGGCGACGGCGCGTGATTGTCGCTCGAGGGGGTGGGATCGCGTGCGCGGCAACGAGCTGCTCATCGCCGAGCACTTAAATTTGAACGACCAGGTGTATGAGGGGCTGCGCGTCTTTCGCCTGACGCAGCCCGGCACCCTGTCCGAGCTCGCTCAAGCGCCTGCGAACACCGACCTTTTGGCGAGCACGCAGCTTCTTGAAGGGGGCGACAACACGCTCGCTTTCGCAACCGTTGATGACCCGCCGCACCTGGTCGTCAACTATGACCTCGGCGACGACGGCTGTCACCTGGCGACGAGCACCAACAGTGGTCAGTGCACCAGCGGCTTAGCTTGTCGGTTGAACAACAGAAACGAGTATTGCTTTGGAGACGTGAACACCGACCAACGGGACACCCGTAATTACGGCTGGTTTAGTCGGTACGGGATGACCGAGCAGACGGTGCACCTCTTCATCCGGCCGCTCGAGGACTGAGCGTGCGCCGGCTTCTTGCGCTGATCGTGCTCTCGACGGGCTGCGCTCAAGCCGACGGTCTACGCGTGGTGGAGCCACCCGATGCCGCCGTCTCGATGGGGCGCTGCGGTGATGGGGTCCTCGATGATGGCGAGCAGTGCGATGACGGCAACGCGCGCAACGACGACGCCTGCACGAGCGCGTGCGAACTCGCCGCCTGCGGCGATGGGATCGTGCGCGCTGATGTGAGCTGGGGGCAGGATGGCTTTGAGCAGTGCGACGACGGCAATGCCGTGGCGGTGGATGCCTGTACGAACGCCTGCCGAAAGGCGCGCTGCGGCGATGGGTTGGTGCGCCAAGACAAGGGCGAGAGCGAGCTCGGGTTTGAGGCTTGCGATGACGGCAACGCGAGCGACGCCGACGCGTGCCTGACGACCTGCCTGCAGGCTTCGTGCGGTGACGGGCTGCTGCGCACGGACCTCACCGAGTCCGATGAGGGTTATGAGCAATGCGATGATGGCAACCGGTTGGACTCGGACGCGTGCACCGCTGCCTGCGAGCGGGCGGGCTGCGGTGATGGGTTGGTGCGCTCGGATCTGCCCGCCGATCACCCGGATTTTGAAGCCTGCGATGATGGCGACGCTGATGATGCCGACGCGTGTTTATCGGATTGCCGCGTCGCACGCTGCGGCGACGGGATCGCACGGCGTGACCTCGAGCCGGGGCAAGCGGACTTCGAGGGCTGCGATGACGGGAACGACGTGGAGACGGACGTCTGCCTGAGCGATTGTCAGGTTGCCCGCTGCGGTGATGGCGTGGTGCGCGCAGACCTTGCGCCAGGTGACGCTGAGTTTGAGCGCTGCGACGATGGGAACGACTGGGCGCACGACGGCTGCGCTGCGTGCCAGCCGGCGGGCGATACGATCCATGCCGTGAGCGTGAGCGCACAGGGGAGCTGCGCGCACCGCAGCGACGGCAGCACCTGGTGCTGGTCAGGCGCTGCGCCGGTTCGGCAATCGCTGCCGCCGCTTCGTCAGATGGTCGGCGACACGGCGGTTTGGGTCGATGGTCGCGTGGCGCGCTGGGTTCGAGACGCCGCCGAGCTCAGCGTGGTGCCCGGGCTCCACGATGCGCGCCGGATTGCGCGCGGCGCAGCGCATACCTGCGCCGTGGTGGTGTCTGGGCGCGTCTTTTGCTGGGGCGAGAACACGCACGGTCAGCTGGGCGATGGCTGGGTAGGCGCTGAGCGCGGCCAGACCTTGCCGGTTGCGGTGCAGCGTTTGGACGACGCCGTCGATGTCGTCGCTGCCGGTAGCACCACCTGCGCCGTGCGCCGTGACCAGACCATCTCGTGCTGGGGGGCGCTCAGCGCAGGGCTGCTCAGCTGGGATGCGGTGGAGGCGACCGATCCTGTCGCCGAGCCGCGTCCGCGTTCGGTGGTCGGCGTCGCCAGCGTCATCGATCTGAGTTTAGGCATGTATGGCGACGGGTTTGGCGCCTGCGCGCGCACCGATGAGTCGGAGATGCGCTGCTGGGGCGGTACACCGTACACCGAGGACGAGGTGCTGGCGCGCTCAAGGCATTACGCCTGTGGCTCGGGGACAGCCTGCCAAGGCTGCATCGTCCGCCCGACGGGGCAGGTATTTTGTGCGGGCGAGAACACCCACGGTCAGCTGGGCGTCGGGTCGCGCGGTGAGCCAAGCACTGACCCGGTCAATGGGCTCCCACCGATCCGCCAGGTTGCGGTCGCCGCGCGCCACGTCTGCTCCCGCTCACGCGATGGCGCCGTCTACTGTTGGGGTAGCGAGGAGGGCTTAGCGCAAGAAGCGCCGGATCATCACTGTGATCGAGTCGAGCAAGGTCGGTGCGTGGGCGAGAAGCGCTACGCCGCCCTCCCGCTGCAGGTCGTGTTCGACTAGCGGTTGCCGCAATCAAAGGTGTTGAACACGTAGCCCGTGAGCGTCGGGATGTCCGCCTCACCGGCTAAGCCAGCGAGAAAGGCTGCCGAAGCGGTCGGGTCCTTCTCGGCGAAGGGGCGATCGAAGAGCGGCGCCACCGTGCGCACAAACTCGAGCGCGCCGGCACGGTAGAGACCAGTTGAGCAATCCGCATGGTCGAGCTCGTCCTTGATGATGGCGGCGAACCCTTGAATCAAGGCGCGGTCTAGCTGGTTGACAGCGCTGAGCTGCATGCCTTCATTTTCAGCGGTTTCGGCGCTGTCGAGGTCTCGCCAGCAGCGAATAGCGAGGTTGCCGTCAAAAGCCTGGTTGTAGGTCTCAGGAGCGACCCGCTTGATGGCGCGACCCAACCCAATGGGGTTGTCTCGGTCGGTGCCGCCGGTGTGGTACGCCCATGAGCTGTCGCAGTCCTTAGCCTTTGACGCGCAGCTCACGCCTTCTTTGACGGCTGAGACGTAAAAGAACCACATCAAGGCGGCGCGAATGCGAGCCGAGTTGAGCGCCGGTTCGTTGCCTTGTCCGCCTTGCAAGAACGCCTCATTGATGATCGGCTCAAGCGTGGCTGGACCAACGCAATACTCTGGATACAAAGCGGGAACTCCCTCATCTTGGCAGCTCTCACCGTTGGGTGGTTTGGGGTAGTGCGTGTCGTATCGACGCGCCACCCGTGAGCCGACGCCGCTGTCTTCCGCATAGATCAGTTTGGCTTGAACGAAGTCGTCGACTGAAGGCGTGATCGAGTGGTCCCAAAGCAGCGCACCAATACGGTCAAACGCTTCGACGCGAGCGACAGAAGACGGCGTGCTTTCACCGGCTAAGTGATAGGTGTTGTCGTCGCTAATGCAAGCCGCCCAGCTGTCATCGGCGGAACCATTTTCACGCGGCAAATAGGCGTCATTGGCGACGCTGCAGGCTCCGAGGTCTTCGTTCGGGTCGGTGGTGCAGTCGGTTCCGTTGTCGGCGCCTGCATCAGCTGCTGCTCCGGCGTCGCTGAGCGGCGCGAGGCCCGCATCCGGCGTTTCAGGGTCTGCTTTTGGGCAGCCTAACAGACAAAGCCCCAGAGTAATCGCTGAGAGGTTTTGGATTGATTTTCTCATAATTTACTCCCGATTTTTGGTCGGTAATTGAGTCCAAGTTTGAGCCCGCGTGCGGGACCGTTAACCGCCGAGCCATGATAACGATACACGGCGTCGGTTAGGTTCTCGGCGACCAAGCTTATGGTCCACGCTGCGCCAAAACGGTAGCCCATGCGAAGGTCAGCGACCACAAAACCTGGCGTGCCGCCCGCCGGAATGCGCTCGTCGGAGGTATCAGATAAAGCGAGCTGGTCTTGAAGCATCGCCCAGCGAAGGCCCAGTCCAGTGTACCAGCCACGTCGCTCGCCCGGGCGCCAGCGCAGCTCAAAAGTACCGTTGAGCGGTGGAATGCGCGAGAGCGGAACCCGGGCTCGCTGGTCAGCACCGACTGCTGAGCTCTGAAGCGCTGGATTGGGGCCTTCACCGATCGCCCAGGCAGCCGTGGTGCGAAGACGAAGCCCTTTGACCAGCTCGACCAAGATGCCGCCCTCTAGACCATGAATCCAGGATGAGTCCGCAGCGTTGATAAGCTGAAAGCGTGTCCATGAAGCCTCGCAGCCTGGCGTCTCGGGTGGACAGGCTTCTGGGGGCAGTGGTCTGCGCACGATCGCCTCGGCGAGCTCGGTTCGAAAAGCCCATAAATCCCACTGCAGCGCTCGTGAGCGCCGGGTGATTCCTAGTTCGAGCGTTTGGGCGCGCTCTGGCTTGAGCGCCACATTTTCAAACTGAAAGCCTGGGCCTGTAAATTGTCGGCTCGTGAGATCATCAAGGTTAGGCGCTCGAAACGATCGGTCAAAGGACAGGTTGATGGCGTCGACTCGACTCAGCTTGAGCTTGGCGCCGAGATGCCCGGTGACAGGATGCCACTGGTTGTTGACGTCGAGTGAGCCCGATTCTGGATCGCCCTTCGCCTGGGCGTTCACCCAAGAACCGCGCAGCCCCGCGAGCACCGAGAGGGCTCTCCACTCAACGTGCGTATCGGCAAAGACGCCGCCTTGTTGATAGCGCGCGTCGTTGAGGTACTGGCCGCGACTTCGCTCGACGAGGACCTGCAGGTCGGTCAGCTCAGTCCAGGCTCTCGAGCTGATCACGTCGGCGTAGTGATCGACCCCGAACTGCGTTTTGAGTTTGAGTTTTTTAGCTAAAGGATAGGCGAGCGTGTGTCCCACCAGCTGAACCCCGAGCGTGGTCACCCCATCGCGACCGGTGTGCTGAACAAAGGAGTTAGGTCGATCCAGTCTTTTGCGCTCATGCTGCTGCTGCCAAGACAGGGTGAGTTGAGTTCGCTTGATGATCGGCACACGGCGCGTCTGGGCTTTGACGTAGGCGAGCGTTCGAAACTGCTCTTCGTACACCATGCACTCATTATAAGGCGCATAGGCAGCCGGACACTGATCGGTACGCGGCGCATCGTATTGTCGGTATCCATAGACCGCTACGCTCAATTGATCTTGTGGGCTAGGCTTCCAGTCCAGCCGTGAGTCAAAGGTGAGCTCATCAAACCCTGTTCCGGCTTGAGTCCGGTCATCGTCGCGCAGCATCGGCACCAAAACCGGCTCGTTGGTTTCTGGCGCAAGCAAGACCCCGCCACCCTCGAGCTCTTCGACTTGACGCCCTCCAACGCCTACAAGAAACCGAAGGTCCTTGCCGTAGCTCATGGCGAGCTGAAGGCGACCTCCTCGGCTTTGGTCTGCGCTGGCGCCGGTTAGGGTGAGACCAGGCACGACCTGTAGGACCCCATCGGGCGCACGCGGCGCGAGCAAAGGACGAGCAGCGATCACGCCGCCGATGGCGTCTGAGCCATAGCGCGTCGAGGCGCCTCCTCGCTGAACCATGATGGACTCGATGGTTTGGGCATCGAGCGTAAAGAAGTACTGGTTGGGTCCTTGCCGATAGGTTGAGTTGTTGAGCCGGACGCCATCGAACATCAGCAGCGTTTGTTGTCCTGTGACCCCGCGAATAAAGGCCGAGCCCTGGGCATGCGCGGTCTTTTGGACGAAGACTCCAGGTTCATAGCGCAGGGCATCGGGCGCCGAGCGAGGCTGGCGCTCGACCAGGTCGTCGCGGGTGACTGCCGTTGCGGCGCGCTCGACGCCGCTGTCGCGTGTGGCTGAGCGTTTGCCCTTGATCGTTGTACCCATTGCCTCGGGCGCGTCTGCGGTCGCGCTTGGGCTGTCGCTGCTCGGTGTCTCGGGTTCGTCAGCTGAGGTCTGAGCCACGGCGGTGCCGCTTAAACCGAGGGCTAGACTCACCGCACAGGTCAGCCATTTCGCCGGGTTGTGGAGTCGACCGGTTTGCATTGATGACACCCTACCACCTGATAATAGCCTAATGCATTGAGCGGCTCGAAGGTTAAAAACCCCCCGCACCAAAATCGTTGAGCGTCATCAAAGCTTGGAGCCGATCAGGTTGTCGATTGGATTGGCTCTGGTGTACGTCGAAGCCTTGAGTCGCGTCGACGGCTGCTTGATCCAAGGGCTCCGCATGGGCAGACTAAGCCTCGTCCTTGGAGATTAACGATGCGTCGACCGGTTCAATTGATTCTATGGTCTTGTTTGGTGTTGGCGGCGTCATGCGGTGACCAAGTGGTGGTGCGCGAGACCGAGGCGAGCTGCGGCAACGGCTCGCTCGAAGTGGGCGAGGCTTGTGACGACGGCAACGAGGTCAGCACCGATGGGTGCACCACAGGCTGCACGATCG
>JBDQPD010000020.1:0-41312 GCA_040260805.1 Myxococcota bacterium
AAAAGAAGTCACCCATTTGGACCGGACGATGCAGGGATTTCTAGACTATGCTCGGCCGAGCAATCTTAGCCGAACGACCGTAGAACCGGCTACTTTCATGGCTGCTGCCAAGCGGCTACTCGGTGAAAATATTGAGCTCGAGATGGGCGAAAACCTCACCCCAGTGTCTTTGGACCCAGATCGTATTTTGCAGGTCCTGAGGAACCTAGTGCGAAACGCCAAGGAGGCTGCGCCTGAGCAACCGGTCGAGCTCGCGGGCTTGGATCGGGGCGATTATTTCGTCATGGAAGTCAGGGACCGTGGACCGGGTATTCCCCGAGAACTACGCGACCAGATTTTCATTCCATTCGTCACCGACAAGTCGAGCGGAACCGGTTTGGGGCTTGCCATCTCGCAGCGCATCGTGAAGGACCATCGCGGGCGTTTAGAGCTTCGCCCGCGCGAGGGCGGCGGGACGGTGGCGCGACTCATGCTGCCGAGACTCGCCGGGAGCATTGAAGAATCGAGCCCGCCTTCGGCAGCACCGAAGGCGGCAAAGGGAGATGATTCGTGAGTAAAGACATCGAGCGCATTCTCGTCGTCGACGACGAGCCCAACCTTCGAAAAGTATTGGATACGCTGCTCACGCGTTCCGGCTTTGAGGTGGAAACTGCGGGCGATGGCAAGGAGGGAATGAACGTCCTTCGAGGAGGCGGCATTGATCTGCTCATGACCGATATTCGCATGCCGCGGATGGATGGGCTGGAGTTGCTCAGCTGGTGCCGAACCGAACAACCTGATGTGCCGGTGATTGTCATCACCGCTCATGGCACCGTCGATACAGCCGTCCAAGCGATGAAAGACGGTGCTTTTGATTTCGTCACCAAGCCCTTTGACTCAGGACAGCTTGTACGCACGGTGCGCAAAGCGCTCGATCAAGCCAAAGCCATGCGGAGTCTGCTTCATGCCGGCGCTGACCCCGCTCAGATCAAAATTTTAGGTAACTCAGATGCTGCGAATGAGCTGCGCAGTTGGATCGATAAGGTCGCAGACTTGCCGGCGAACATCCTCCTGCTCGGCGAGGCGGGTACCGGACACGAGGTCGTCGCCCAAGCGGTCCATGAGGCCTCGGCACGGCGAGACGGTCCCTTCGTCAAAATCAACTGTGGTGCGATTCCCGATGACTGGGTGGAGAGTGAACTCTTCGGTCACGAAACGGATGCGATCGCAGGAGCCGTGTCACCTCGACCAGGGCGCTTTGAACTAGCCGACGGCGGCACCCTCTTTCTCGATGAGATCGATAAGCTCCCCAAGTCCGCTCAATCCCGTATCGTTCAAGTGCTCGAAGAGAAGTCGGTGACTCGACTCGGCTCGCTGAACGCAAACCCTGTGGATTTACGTCTCATCGCAGGAAGCATGCAGGACCTTGAGGCGCTGGCTCGTAGCGGCGAGTTTCGTGAGGACCTCCTCTATGCGCTCAACGTTGCCAGCCATAAGCTCAGACCCTTGCGAGATCGACTCGAGGATCTGCTGACCTTTGTTCAGTATTATATCGCTCGGTTCAATGGCCACCTAGGACGCCACGTCGGTGGTGTCTCGCCCGAAGCCTTGAGCCGGCTCCTCGCCTACGCGTGGCCCGGAAATGTGCGTGAGCTTGAGAACGTGGTCGAGCGAGCGATGCTCTTTGCTGACGCCGACGAGTTGTCAGTTGCGCACCTGCCGGACTCGCTCGGCGATCATGATGACAGCCCGATCGGCAACTTTGACTCAGGGATGAAGTCGATTGTTCGACGAGCGACCGCTCGGATCGAGCGAGAGCTGATCAAGCGGGCGCTCGATGAGAACCAGAACAACATTACTCACGCTGCAAAGCAGCTCAACAACAGCCGGAAGAGCCTGCAGACTAAAATGCGGGATCTGGGTCTTCGCGACCAGGAAGCGTAGTTCCCTTAACGACGAGGTTGCGTCGAAGGCTGAGGTACCGGATACAGTATGGACGAGAAGAAAGGACGCTCGATGCTCAACGTGGTTACCCGAATGGTTCCCCTCCTCGTGCTGGGTGCAACGAGCGCCCTCGCCGCGCCTACCTTTGTGGCGCCGCTGGAGCGTACGACCAATCTCGACCCACGCGACGGGGATGACCCGTTTGATAGTCGGATTGAGTTTGGATTTTACACCCGCGGCGAGAGCGCCACGATGGGTCAGCAAGGCGCTGCTGCGGACGGTGTCGGCTTTGACGTCACTGAGGTCGCAAAATACACGAGCTCGATGCAGATCATCGAGCCAAGGCTTAAGATCAGCTTGTTTAGTCGTCTGATGCTCTATGTCGATCTACCCATCGTCTTGAACTGGGAGCAGACGTGGACGGCAACCAACGCCTACCGCAACGCCGACTTGATCTATGCAGGGCAGCCCAACGACGACAGCATCGTCTACACCAACGGCGTCCCCGCTTCGACACGGACACCGAGCGCGTCCTTGCAACCTGGATTCAATGCCACCAACACGACCACTCGCTCATCGAGCGTCGGTGATCTTCAGGTCGGCTTTGCCTTTGATATGCTCAGCGAAGTTGCAGACCCGTCGAAACCAACCTGGCATTGGCAGTTTAACGCTCAACTCCCGACGGGTGACGAGCGAAACTTGGTCTACGCAGGTCCTGATATCGCTGGCGAACAAGGCGGCACAGTCGGCGTCAATGCAACCTCCGGTAGCCCCGGCGGGGTGAGCGAAGGCTTGTACCGATTTACGACTCGGACGGTGCTGGCGCGCTGGGTGGGTAAGTTCCGGCCCTACTTCGCCATCGATTACAGCTTTGGTATTCCGGCGACCGAGTCCTTTGATAGCCAGAACCTCTACGATGAGAGCTACGCCGCTGGCGACGGCTTCCTTCTGCCCAACAACCACTTAGCTCGTGACTGCACGGTGTCTGAGGGCATGGTCTTTGCGCGCTGCCGCAACAAGACCCAGGACATCAACGGTCAGAAGCGCTCGCTCGATTTCGGAGCGGGCATCAAGCCTCGCCACATTGGCGGGACCGAGTTTGGCGTCTCGACAGGCCTTTGGAGCAGTGGCGGCGCTGGTTCGAAAAGTTATCTCAAAGGCGACCTTTTGCTGCGCGGCGAGTACATATCAGAGGGTCGTGAGTTCAACCGGATGAGTGATCTCTTGGGGCGTCCGACGGCAGAAGAACAGTTCGCTCGCATCGGCATCAACGGCGGCTTACGGTTTGCGACCGCAGGCATGCTTGAAGCCAGATTGCTGGGGTCGATCGGACAAGAGACGAGCCACTACACGACCTTTGAAGACGTCGGCGACGCCGACAGCGGAGATCCCACCGATGCGGGCTTGGCCGATGGCGATGACCGACGAAATACGATCAATCAGTCCTACGAATACAGCCCCTACTTCCGCTGGTCGTTCGACGGCGTGGGCAACCGGTTCAAGCTGATGGACAACTCGTTCTACAGCGTCAGTTTCGACGTCCGGATCCGCTTCTAGGCGGTTTCGCTTACGTCAGTCGTCGTAAGGCGCATGACTTTGATTGCTCACGCCTCCCGAGCCGTCTATGGGGCGCTCTCTGAGCGGGTGAACTGTGGGTATTTTCAAATCGATATGGTCTAGTTTCGGCGACGACCGAGGGAAGCTCGCCAAGGTGGCGACGCGGGCGCTTCGCGGCGCACGCAGCGCAGTTCGTGAAGCCGATCGAGCCGGAGCGATCGATCACTACTGCAAAGCCATCCGCGCTCACCAAGAAAACAGCAACGCCTTAGCGGCTGCGCAGACCGCTAAAGAGGCCCTCGATGAGTACCCTGGCGAGCTGCGGGTCCTACGATTGATCAGCAGGATTTATGCTGCGAAAGGCGCGCACGCCGAAGATCAAGGCAGCAGCTTGTTGCTCCTCGCCGCAGCCGGTCACGAAGACGACGCTATTCCTGCGAATCCTGGCGAAGGCGAATCTGCTGCACGCATTGAGATCCCGAGAGATCGACTCGCCGTTTTGTCCCTGTTTCCTGAAACGGCATTTGAGCGACTGGTGTCAGGGAGCCGCTTCCACAAGCTTGAGCCGGGCAAAGCGCTCTTTGCTCCTGGTGGAATGGGCGCTTCCATCTTCTTGATCACCGAGGGTGCGGTTCAGGTGCTAGAGACGATGCCTGATGGCCGCGAGGTCGAGACCGCTCGCGTGGGAGCTGGCGGTATCTGTGGTGTCTTTTCGTACATGACCGGCCGACCTCGCTCAGCCCTAGTTCGCAGCCTAACCCAGCTCACAGCGCTTGAGATCCCAAGCCAAGTTCTCGATTACGAATGCGCTCAAGACGAACGCTTCTCTAAGGTGCTGGCACGATTTTGCCGGGACCGGCTTTTGCTCAATCTGCTGAGTACTCTGCCGGGCTATCGCGATCTAAGGCACGATCAAAAAGCGAAGCTGCTGGGTCGTTTTCGCCTGCGAAATGCCGACCCCGGCGAGGAGATCATTGGACAAGGAGCGACTGAGCCCTTTCTAGGTTTGGTTGTTGATGGCTGCGTCCGCGTCGTCCACAAAGCCGGCTCATTCTCAACGGAAGCTGCGCTGCTCGAGGCTGGAGACTGTGTGGGCAATGTCGGCTCACCGCCAGCCAGTCCTGCCGAGGCGAGCGTCCTCGCCGGAGAGCTCGGCTGCAAAATCGCGATCTTACCTGCGCGTTTCACTAAAAACTTACGAGCGACGCATCCCTTGATCAGTGATCCTCGCCCAGAGCTCGCCTCTCGTGACCAGATCCTAGCGGGCGGCATCTTCTGCGCCACGGCAGCGATTCCCGCTGCGCTGGTTCCTGCAGCCTGGCGCTAACTCAGCGCGGCGGCTTGTAGTCCTTGGGGCGAAACGCCGCCAAGGCTTGGCGCATAATTCGACTTTTATTGGCGCCGCGCTGTCCGCTCTTCTTGAGCTTTGCGACCAACTCATTGAGATGCTGAATATCTTCCGGGTACAGACTAAAAGTTGCGAGCACGACATCTCGTGACGCCTTTTTCTTCGCCGGCTCAACTCGCTCCGCACTGCGCTCGCCGTAGAGAAGGTCTTCCGGTAAGGCTAAGGGGTTTCGACTGAGTTTAGGATCATCCGCCATCGCCCACTCTCCAATTGCGTTTGATCACCCACTTCACCAACGCTCGATAATCCTCGGCGCCCTTTGAGTTGGGTGCATCTTCAAAGACCGTCCGCGCACGCGATGGCGCCTCCGTAATCCGCGTCGTCTGGCGAATAGCCGGGGCGACGCGTTCATCAAATCGCTCAACAAGCGCCTGATGGACCTGACGATCAATACGTCGTCGGCCATCGTACATCGTTGGAACCAGACCGACGAGCTCGAGCTCATGATCTAACAGCTTACCGACATTGCGCATCGTCCGAACCACCTGCCGAACACCCACTAAGCTTAGATAATCACATGAAACCGGGACCAAAATACCATCGGCTGCGCACAAGGCATTTTGATTCAAAAGACTCAAAGAGGGGCCGCAGTCGATGACGATTCGGTCATAGCTTTTGCGCGACTCAGTTAGCGCTTGTCTCAGAATACGGGAGCGGCCCTTCATCGTCGGTAACCGTAGATCGATCGCAGCCAATCCGGCATCGGCGGCGAGTAAATCTAGGTTCTCTCGGACCGGCGAGGTCAGATCATTGAGGGCTCGTCCCTCGAGCATCAAATGAAACAAGTTGCCCGGACTCGACGCATCTAAACTCGTGCCCACATTACCCTGCGCATCGGCATCGATCAGTAAAACACGTTCGCCAGCTTGAGCGAGTCCTACGGCGACATGAATTGCTGTCGTTGTTTTACCGGTGCCACCCTTTTGATTAACCACCGCCAGGCACAAGCCAGCTCGATCATCCATTCCGGCACAAGGTTTCGAGCAAAATGCCTCCTGCCCCTCAATCTGCCAAACGAACTCAGGTTCAAACTTCGCTGCGCAGACCGTACAGTCCACTTGTCCCTGGACCTCAGGAACACAGTGCGGATTGCACCAAGGTCCCTCTTCCCCGCCAGGACCGGTCGCTGTTTGGTATGCGAATCGCGGCTGAAATGCCCGTCCACATGAACGACAACGTAAACCGCCGCTCATCGTCCCCCGCCGTGAAAAGGGTCGGAAATTTCCATGGTCTCTTCGCGATCAGGTCCCACACTCAACAGACACACGGGAACCCCGATAAAGGACTCAATTCGACGCACGTAGTTTTGGGCAGCCAAAGGCATTTGCTCAAAGGACTGATGACCACGCACCGTCTCATCACCCCAGCCATCAATCGCCTCATAGACCGGCTCAAGGTCGGCCATCGCATCACTGCGAGCCGGAGGCGCATCGAGCGTTTCGCCGTGGTGCGTGTATGAGGTGCACAGCTTGAGCTCTTTGAGCCCATCCAAGACGTCCAGCTTGGTCAACGCCAACCCAGTAAGACCGTTGGCTCGAACCGCGGCTCGAACCGCGACCAGATCCAGCCAACCGCAGCGCCGCGGCCGACCCGTCGTTGCGCCGAACTCACCACCGTTGGCGCGAAGCTCTTCGCCCAATGCGTCATGGAGTTCAGTCGGAAACGGCCCCTCACCGACACGCGTCGTGTACGCTTTACAAATGCCGACCACGCCATCGATTTGAGTCGGCCCAACCCCGGCGCCAGTGCACACGGCACCAGCGATACAGTTCGACGACGTCACGTAAGGATAGGTGCCGAGATCCACGTCGAGTAAGGTCCCTTGAGCGCCCTCGAAGAGAATATTCTCGCCTGCGCTGCGCGCCTCAAAGAGGAGCTTCGACGTGTCACAAATAAAGGGTAAAATGACGTCTGCCAGTGCCAGCTGGTGATCGATCATCTCATCGATCTCCGCGTCACTGTAGGGCTCACCGCCCAAGTCTTTCAGCAATCGATCGACTGCCTCGAAACGACTCCGAGCGAGCTTCCTAAAACGGTCAGGGTCCAGCAGGTCGCACACTCGTAAGCCGCGACGCCCGACCTTGTCTTCATAGGTTGGACCGATGCCACGCCCGGTGGTTCCGATCTTCCCTGCCCCAGCTACCGACTCACGAGCCCGGTCCAGGCGGGAGAGATAAGGCAGGATCAGGTGGGCTCGGTCACTCACCGCAAGGCTGTTGGTGCCGTTGGCGGGGTCAATCAGTCCACGGTCCATGCAATTGCGAACCTCTCGGACCAAAACCTCAAGGTCGATCACCACACCGTTTCCGATCACTGATCGGACACCGGGGTTCAAGACCCCGCTCGGCATCAGATGTAAAACAGTCGTTTCACCACCTACAACCAGCGTATGACCGGCGTTATTGCCGCCCTGAAATCGCACCACATTCTGCGATCTCGCAGCATAGCGGTCGACGACCTTACCCTTGCCTTCGTCGCCCCACTGGGCGCCGACAATTACAACTGAGCTCATGGTATTAGCCCTCAGGGCGCGGTCGAGCTATCGACCGTTTTTCAAGAAACTACCCAGCCGCTCTTCGAGCGCCACCAGGCGATTACGTAGCACATTCAAACGATCGACATTGATGGTTCTCGTGTTGCCACTCATAGGATCGGTGTGCAGCCGGCGATGGATCGCGTCCAGACCAAAGCCCTGCGATGCCATCTCTTTGATCTGAAAGATCAGCACCACATCATCTCGGCTGTAACGCCTCTGGCCTCGTCCTCCACGAACGGGTCGTAGTTGACTGAACTTCGTTTCCCAGAACCTGAGTTTTGAACTCGGGGTCTCCGTCAGCGTTGCGACTTCGCCAATGCGATAGAACTGCTGATTGCCTGGGAGTCGGTGATCATGGGTCATCGGTTAGTTCATCGCCACTCGAAGGTTCGGGCTGGGTCGGAACGTGACGACGCGTCGAGCAGAGATCACGACCTCTGAGCCACTCGAACGAGGGTTTCGACCTACTCGAGGCGCTTTGTCGCGCAGCTTGAAGGTTCCAAAGTTGGCAAGTTTCACGTGATGACCGCCAATCAGCGCATCACGAATCAGATCGATGAACGTCTCAACAGAGCGAGTCGCCTCGCGCTTGCTCAAGCCCGTACGCCGATGAACCACATCGATCAGATCGGCCTTTGTCATCGTATCGACACTGTCAGCGGTCATGAAATCCCCTTACAAAATGCTTGGACCAGATGGCCCAAGTACTCTGATTTTTCACTCTATAATGCCCGTGGTTGTCAAGCCCTCAACTCAGCCTCGAAGCGCTGCTTTGCGCATTCTTCGTAAGCCTTGAGCCAACGGGTAACTTCCTTCTCACTCAGAGTACCTTCTGCGCTTTGAATTGAGAAGCGCACAGCCACTGACTTTTTGCCCTCGGGCACACCTTTTCCTCGGTAGACATCAAAGACCCGAGCATAAACCCGCAGGTTAGCATCTACAGTCTGCGCCAAATCGGCCAGGTGGCCGGCTCCAAGGTCCTCGGCGACCAGCAACGCAAGGTCACGATGAACCTCTGGATAACGCGCCAGAGGCGCATAAACAGACAGCTCAGAGCTTGAGGAGAGCACCGAGTGCATATCCAGCTGAACAAGCCATTGCCCAGCGTCGAGATCATACCGATCTCTAAGCTCAGGGTGCAGTTCACCCAGGGCGCCAACTCGCTCTTCGCCGTGATAAATAGCCGCCGCACTGCGAGGGTGAAGCAAAGCATCCTCGCTCTCCAGCGAGCGATAACTCAATCCCTCAACCCCACGTGCGCCCAGCAAGGCTTCGACCTCGCCTCGTACCAGCGCATAAGCCTGCGTCGGCTCTGCGCCAAAGGGCGAGATCCACGCTAAGCTGTTGCGCTCGATGTCACGCTCGAAGCGGCGTGCGTATTCGCAGAGGCGAACGTCCGGACGCCCGTGACGCCGGTTTAATGAGCTCGCCTCGATCAAGGCGGGCCTAAGGTCGGTGCGCAGATAGCGCGTCTCTTCACCCAACGGGTTGTCCAACTCGACGGCATCGCCACCGCATCGGCTCATCCACCCAGGGCTCATAAAAGCTAAGCTCACCGCCTCAAAGTACCCCCTGCTCACCAAATCGTCTCGCAGGCTTTGTGCCAACGCATCGGTCGGATCTGCAGTGGAGATACGCCCGGAAGGCGGCGGCGCGAAGGGTAGCCGTTCAGGAACTGCGTCGAGCCCTTTACCGCGTACCAACTCCTCGACCAAATCCACTTCACGCAAGAGATCGCCGCGCCAGCTCGGCGCATCGACGACCCAGCACGCTGAATCGGTGCGGTCAACCTGACAGCCTAAGCGCTCAAAGAGTTGCGCTGACCAGTCTGGATCAAACGCCATACCGATCAACGCTTCGGCAGCGGCTAAACGAAAAGCGATGGGCTCGGAGGTCGTAGGCAGGGCACCACTTTGAGCATGCCCCTGAGCAGCCTGTGCCCCGCAGAGTTCCACCATCAGGTGGGCTGCATAATTCATCGCAGCGAGGACTCGCTGAGGGTCGACTCGACGCTCAAAGCGGTGACTCGATTCGCTGTGCAATGCGTGACGCCGTGCCGTACTGCGCACCCGCGCAGGCTCGAAGAAAGCTGCCTCTAAAAGCACCTCGCTCGTTGTTGACGAGACCTCTGTTTGAGCGCCCCCCATCACACCGGCAAGAGCGACGCCAACGCCGCCGTTGGTCACGACGAGATCGCTCGGGTCAAGACTGCGCTCAACACCATCGAGCGTTTCGAGGGTCTCCCCCTCGTGAGCAGACCGAACACCCATGGTCACCGAGTCGCCCGAGCCCTTTAAGAGCCCGTAATCAAAGGCGTGGAGCGGTTGTCCGTAACTCAGCAACACGTAGTTGGTGATGTCCACCACATTGGAGATCGAACGAATACCCGCCGCCTGGAGGCGCTGTTTCAGCCACTGTGGCGACTCACCGACGGTCACGTTACGTACGACCTTAGCGGCATAAAAGGGACAACCTGAATCGCTCAGATCGATCTCCACGCGCGCCGCTGAGCCCGATGAAGTGCATTCATCAAGCAAAGGTCTTGGCTGGCGTTCATCGCTTCGAAGACACAACTCGCGCGCCAAACCGACCATGCTCAACGCATCGCCGCGGTTGGCGGTAATCCCTAACTCAAAGACCTGTCGTCCATCGGCTCTAAGATAGCTTGCCAGACTCGAGCCCACCGGAGCGTCCTCGGGCAAAATCATGATCCCGTCATGACTTTCGCCCAATCCAAGCTCTTGCTCAGAGCACATCATGCCCTCAGAGACTTCGCCGCGAATCTTCGACTTCTTGATCTTGAAGTCACCGGGCAAGCGACATCCGGGCCTAGCCACGACGACAAGGTCACCTTGTTGATGGTTCGGCGCGCCGCACACAATTTGAGCGGGCTCAGCCTCGCCCACATCAACCTGACATAAGGTCAAGCGGTCAGCGTTTGGGTGCTGCCCTTTTTCAAGAACACGTCCAATCACCACCGAATCAGCGACGTCGGTATCGCTCAAGACCCCTTCGACCTCGAGCCCTAGATCAGTCAGCAAGGCGGCAGCTTCATCTGCGCCCGGCATCTCACCATCGACCCAGTCGGCGACCCAATCACTAATATAGCGCATGAGCTAAACCTCCCGATCGCGTTGAACGAACTGCTCAAGAAACTCGACGCGCGAGTCAAAGAGCAGTCGAATATCGGGGATCCGATGCCGAAGCATGGCGATCCGTTCGATCCCCATCCCAAAGGCGAACCCTTGGGTTTGGTCTGGATCGATATCCACGGCCGCAAAAACCGCCGGATCGATCATACCGCAGCCCAAAATCTCGATCCAACCGCAATCGCCGCAGACACGACAGCCTTCACCGCCGCAAAAGATGCAGCTCACATCCACCTCGGCTGAAGGCTCGGTGAACGGGAAGAAACTCGAGCGCAGACGAATCTTGGTGTCGCTACCAAACATCTCTCGTGCGAAGTGAGCGAGCGTACCTTTAAGGTCGGCCATCGTGATGCCCTTGTCGACCACCAAGCCTTCGACTTGATGGAACATTGGGCTGTGGCTGACATCAGCGTCGCAGCGATAAACGGCTCCAGGGACCACAATGCGAAGCGGCGGCTCGTTGGCCAGCATCGTTCGAATCTGAACTGGGCTCGTGTGCGTGCGGAGCAGACGACCGTCGACCGTGTAGAAGGTGTCTTGCATGTCTCGCGCCGGATGATCCGGCGGCATGTTCAGCGCTTCGAAGTTGTGCCAGTCATCCTCAACTTGAGGCCCTGACGCCACGCTGTAGCCCAATCGGTTGAAGATCCCGAGAATCTCCGCCTCGACTCGGCGCAAAGGGTGGACACAGCCTCGCTCAGCCTTCTTTGAGCCCGGCAAGGTCAGGTCAATGCGCTCCTCAAGCTCCGCTGCTAGCTGCGCGCTTTTCAGCCGCTCTTCCGTATCGGCGAAGGCTGAATTGAGGCGATCGCGCACCTGATTGGCGGCTTGCCCAAAAGCCTTGCGCTCTTCTTTGGGGAGCTTGCCTAAGCCGCGCATGATACCGGTCAGGCGGCCCTGACGACCTAAGAACTGCACGCGAAGTTCGTTCAGCGAAGCGAGTTCATCCACCCCTGACAGGGCTTCAGAACAGTCGCGCTCGATCGCAACGAGATCCTGTTCCACGATGTTGCTCCGAATGGCTCTTATGAGCCTCGGGGGCACTCATCAAATGAGCGCATCAGCCAACCCCATGCGGGGACTAACCCTTAGCCTGCTCTACCAGCGAGGCAAAGATGTCGGGCTCGCTCACGGCGAGGTGAGCCAACACACGACGGTCCAACTCAATGCCGGCCTGCTTGAGGCCATGCATAAAGCGGCTGTAGCTCAAGCCGTGAAGACGACTTGCAGCGTTGATGCGAACGATCCAAAGCCGACGAAAGTCACGCTTCTTCAGCTTGCGACCGGTGTAGGCCATGACGCCTGCACGATCGACCGCTTGTTTGGCGACGCGCCAAACGTTCTTACGCTTGCCGCGGTAACCCTCGGCTCGGTTGAATACCTTTTTGCGACGACGACGGGTTGTATAACCACCTTTAACACGCATGGTACCGTCTCCTTATTTGTACGGGATGCACCGGCTGATGCCGGGTACAACCGATTGGTCGAGGGTATGCGTGCCGCGATTCTGTCGCTTGCGCTTGGAACTCCACGGGGTCAGGCAGTGCGAGGTGTTCGCACTCTTCGCCATGATCTTTCCGGATTTGGTCTTCTTGAACCGTTTGGCTGCGCCAGAAACGGTCTTCATCTTAGGCCCTTTAGCCATGATGCCTCCTTTACGTGATCTCGGTGGCTCAGCGTTGTGCCGAGCGCTTAGGGAACCTCGAATCACCCCTGCCGCGTGGCAGGCGTTGACGGGTCATTAGAGGTTTGGTCGCTCAGGTCAACAAAAACCGACGCGAGGGTCTGCAGCGCTTAGCTGCCCGAGTCGGGCGCTAATCGTCAGTCTCGGAGTCTTCCATGTCCTCAGCAGCTTCGATGTCCTCATCAAGCTCATCATCGAGGTCATCCATGTCCAGGTCGTCGTCTTCATCAAAGGCAGGCTGCTCGCCCGTGTGCTCTCCCGCTGCGGCGCGACGCTCGCGTTTCGCTTTGGCGCGATCGCGCAGCTTCTGCGCTTTCTCAGTAGCAACCGCTTTGAGGACTTCACGACTTGGCGCCAGAATGACGAACATGTTTCGCCCCTCCATGCGCGCCACCTGCTCGACCACAGCTTGTTCACCCATCACCTCGATCATCCGGTCCAGGTGAGCTCGGGCGATCTCGGGGTGAGCCATCTCACGACCACGAAACATGATCGTAATCTTGACCTTGTCGCCACCCTCGAGAAAACGCTTCGCCCGCATCGCCTTGGTCATGAAGTCGTGCTCGTCCGTTTTCGGGCGCAGTTTGACCTCTTTAACCGTGATCCGAGTTTGGCGCTTACGCTGCTCCGACTCTCGTTTTTTGCGCAGGTATTTCTGCTTACCTGCGTCCATCAACTTACAAACGGGTGGCTTCGCTGTCGGACTGACCTCAACGAGATCGAGTCCGACCTCCTGCGCCATCGACATGGCTTGGCGGGTAGAAACCACACCAACCTGTTCACCGAGATGAGAAATAAGCCGCACTTCAGGTACGGTAATCGCTTCGTTCAGACGCTGTTCAGCTTCTGGTTTCGTTGGCGCAAAGTGGCGACGGCGCAAGCATACTCCTTAAATCGTCCCTAGGACGCGACTTCTCTGCTGCGTAAAAACCTAAAGGTCAAGGGATGGCGGCAGGCTCTTTTGTGCCAACCAATCTGCAGCTTCTTGATGATTGAGGGTTCCAAACTGTTCGCCTTGGCGAGACCGCACAGCTGTTGTCCCCTCATCGACCTCACGATCTCCAAGGACAAACAAATACGGAACACGCATCAAGCGGGCATCGCGAATCTTTTTACCTAAGCTCTCGTTACGAGCGTCGACCTCGACCCGAAGGTCTCGCTCACGGCAAGCCTTCAGCAAGCCCTCTGCCGCCGTGTCGGCGCGCTCAGAGATGGTCAGAATGCGAGCCTGCTCGGGAGCAAGCCAGGCAGGGAAATCGCCGGCATAATGCTCGGTTAGGATGCCAAAGAAGCGCTCAAGCGAACCCATAATGGCGCGGTGAATCAGGATCGGCGGAACCTTCTCCCCTTCAGAGTTCGTGTAGGTCATCTGAAATCGCTTCGGCAGATTGAAGTCGAGCTGGATCGTACTACACTGCCAGGTTCGACCGATCGCATCCTTGATTTTTACATCAATTTTCGGGCCATAAAAAGCGCCGCCGCCCTCGTCGACTCCGAAGGTCAAACCGCTGGCTTCGATCGAGCCCTTCAGCGCAGCCTCTGCCCGGTCCCAAAGCTCCGGCTCCCCCACAAACTTATCTGGCCGCGTCGAGAGCATGACGTCGAACGCTTCAAAGCCAAAGGCGCGCAGATATCCGAGGGCGAGCTTGAGCACCTTATTGAGTTCGTCTTCAAGGCTTTGCTCAGTGCAGATGATGTGCGCATCGTCCTGGGTAAACCCTCGCACCCTCATCAAGCCGTGCAGTGCGCCAGCGAGCTCGTACCGATAAACGGTGCCGAGCTCTGCGAGTCGCACCGGGAGGTCACGATAAGAGTGCGCTTTGGTCTTATAGATCATCACATGAAACGGACAGTTCATCGGCTTGAGGAGATACTCCTCCTCGTCGACAGCGATCGGCTTATACATGCTCTCGTTATAGAAGCCTAAGTGACCGGAAATCCGCCACAAGTCCGAATGCGCAACATGAGGTGAGAAGACCGGCTCATAGCCACCGATACGATGGGTACGACGCCAGAAGTCCTCGAGGATGGTGCGAACTCGCGCCCCGCGAGGCAGCCATAAAACGAGCCCCTGACCGATCTCTTCAAAGTACGAGCGCTCTTCCGCTTCATCGTGGTATAAATCGCCCTTCTCACTGACCGTGAACAAACCCAGCTCACGTCCGAGCTTGCGATGGTCTCGCTTCTTCGCTTCTTCCAGACGGTGGAGGTGTTTCTTGAGCTCTTTCTTGTCGAAAAAGGCGGTTCCATAGATGCGCTGCAACATTTTGTTGTTGGCGTCACCGCGCCAGTAAGCCCCTGCCTGGCTGAGCAGTTTGAAACACTTCACCTTGCCCGTATCAGGCAGATGAGGTCCACGACACAGGTCGTTGAACTCACCATGAGTGTACAAGGTGATATCACCTTGAGCTGAGTCCAGCAGCTCGAGCTTGTAAGGTTCGCCCTCTGCTTCAAAGCGCTCGCGCGCTTGGTCCCGGCTCACAGGGATACGCTCGAAGCGCGACTTCTCACTGATCACGCGCTTCATCTCAGCCTCTATCGCCACCATATCTTCGGGTGTGAAGGGCTGTTCCATTTCAAAATCGTAGTAAAACCCGTTGACCCCATCGTCGACCACGGGACCGATCGAGATCAGCGCTGTGGGAAACAACCGCTTCACCGCGCTCGCTAAAATGTGCGCAGTGGAATGCCTGAGTATTTCCAGGCTTTCACCATCTCGGGCGGTCAGGATCTGAACGACGTCGCCTTCGGCGAGCGGACGATGAAGATCGACGACCTCGCCGTTGACCTTCGCGCCCATGGCTTGCCGAGCGAGCCCTTCGGAGATCTGCATCGCCACGGCATGCGCTGTCTCACCTGCTGCTAGGGTCTTCATTGCGCCGTCGGGTAAGTTGACGGTAAACTGCTCAGACATCCATTCCTCCACTCTCCGGCGCTAGCGATTCGGGGGCTTAAAAGCCAACGAAAACTAGGGCTATTGGTCGGCTGGGTCATCGAGCACATGGCTTCCCGGAAGCAAAGCAGTGCCTGGCAAGAGCTCTCCGTTAAGGTCTAAGCGCTCTCTTGGAACGTCGACGTAGGCTCCCCGCTTTTGCTGATAAAGACCGCCGCCTCGACGCGTGTGATCTTCGATCCGTGCTACGAGTTGACTGTGCTCGGCGTGACACACTTGCAAGGTCACCTGATCCCCATCGCGTCGGGCGCCGCGAAGAACAAACGGGGCATCACGGCGAGTGCGGCCGCCTCTGCCTGCGAGTAAAAACGAGAGCTCATCTTGGCTCTGTTCAGCCGGGTCATCGTGCTCGACTAAGGGGTCTCCCGTTGGCACGCTGCACCCTTTACGGCGCCGCTCACTCAGAGGGCATGTTCCCTGTTGAGGGCATGGAGCGACCGGCAAAACTCCCTGTCGAAGCAAGCCTGCGCGAAGATCGACAATCGCACGCCCTCCTTGCCGTGTCCCCTGCTCGAGCACCAAAATCTGACCGGCTGGAGCGAGCAAATGAGTTAGTTTTTGTGCGAGCTCTTGACGCAGTTCGTGCTCGGAATATGCGCTGACAACACCCGCAGCGATCACCAAGTCAAACCGCCCTTTGGGCTGATCGTCTGGCCAACGCCCCTGAACGACCTCAACGCCATCTTGAATCAGTCGCTGCGCCGCTCGCGGTTGAGGCTCAATCGCGACCACTCGAGGGCCGACCAAACCCGAAGCAAGCGCCACCGGCCCGGGATGAATCTCGAGCACGCGCAAGGGGGGATGCTTGAAGGCGACCAAACGCAAGACCCGACGCGCTAAATCGGCGAGCTCGTACCCATACTCAGCGGCATAGGCGGACAGATCGATGACCTGCTCAAAGGGCTCACCGCTGCCTTCTTCTCGATCATGTATCCGAGCGAGTAACTCCGCTCGACTGATCACTCGGCTGATCGCTGCAACACCTCGTCGATCGCTGAACGAACCTCGGGTTCGAGATCATCAAACCGGAGGCCACTGCGGCCCTCTTCGCACCACACGACCAAACCCTCAGTGTGGACCAATAAGCCCGAGCTCGGGATCGCGAAGGTCACCATGACAAGGTCTCCCACTGCGAAATTTCCGCTCACGCTGATTCCGCCAGCCGAGATGTTGACGCTCGAACCCACGTCACCGCCCAGGTCAATCGTTAACCCAAGATCGTGTCGTCGGTGCTCTCTTGGTCTATCAGTCATCATTCAGGTCCTTGATCGCGACGGTCTTTGCCCCCAAAAGAAGCATGCATTCAAGAGGATGTACGCGATGCAGATTATGCACTGTCCAGATTGTCGGCACGAATACCGTCTCGGTTTCGTCTCCTGTCCAGAATGTAAAGCGAGCTTACGGACGGGCTCAGCGCCGGTTCACGACCATAGCTTTGATCCCGACAAGGCTCAAGCCAAGCTGGCCACGATGTCGGTGGCGGCTTTTACCACCTTGCCCATGAACGATGCGCTTCGATTAAGAGACAGCCTGCTCAGCCAACAAATTCTGGCAGGCCTGGTTCCGGCTTCAGGCGGATGCGATCCAACCGGTTGCGCGACCAACTTTACAGTGATGGTCCCCTCAGATCAGATCCAGAGCCTTAACGAGCGTTATCAGGCTGCCTTTGAGAGCTACGCCGCAGAGCAGGGCATGACCTTGCGGCACGAGCCCGAAGAGTCCTGCCCATGCTGCAACACCACGATTACCGCTGACGACACCGAATGTGCGGAGTGCGGAATTGCGCTGATCTGACCTCAGCGCTTCGCTAGATCCAAACCACCCGGGAACGCATAGCTCACGTAATCATCGTAGGCGTAAGCCATGATGCCGAAGCGGTCGAGCGTCATCGACTCGATGCTGTGGGCGCCTGCGCCGACCCCAACGATCGTCAATGCCCAGCGGTTTTCACGCCCGATCGGCTCACTATCCACCTCGATGTAAGGGGTCCGCCCACGGGTTCCCATGCTGCCAGGCGTGACAGCGATGCCATCAAGCTCAAGCAAAGCCCCTACAGGGTGAATTATGCTCACATAGTTGGCGTAATAAGTGTCCGGTGTCAGGAAGGTGTATTGGCTGCGATACTGCTCGCTTGGGGGCACCGCGCTCATCGCAGGATCACCGGCATGGCGTCCTTCGCCACGCAATCCGGTGGTGTCTTGGCTGGTGATAAACTGGACCATCTGCACTGGGCTATCGCTGCGCAGTACGAAGTTCTGGCGAGTGCCGAACTCACACCAACCTTTCGCTCCAAGCTCAACGTTATCGCCCTGCATCATCGAGCGACAGTCCGGCAAACCTCGGGCGATTGCGCCATGAGAAGCTAAGCCGCTCAACGGCGGGTCAAAGCGCAGACGGGCTCCTTGGTCAGCCGCCACCACTCGATAGTAATTCACCTCAGAGCTGTTGCTGCTGCGATAATGCGTGTGCGTACCGATGTACTCGTTGCGCCAAGTCTCCACGGGCAGAATCGAGGTCTCAACATGATCGCAAGCCGGGCTTCCGTGGGGCATCTCTGTGCACAGATGACCACCAAACACAGCGACCTCGGCGCTCGCTCGAATACCCACACCCGTTAAGTCGGACTGGATCGGTGTCGTGTTTGCCGACAAGATGGTCAGCACCTGATACGGCGCTAAGCTGGTCCTGAGCATCCCTCCATCAAGCGACACACCAGCGACCGGCATAATCTGCCGGTTACCGATTTCGACCTCGACCTCGGCGGTCTGATCTGAGGCGACCACCGTCAAGAACGAGGGCGACTCAGCAGGACGCCCCTGCATGACATTCAAGTAGGGCAACGAGACCCCAACATAAGAGCGGCCTTGAGAGCCCGCCGGGAAAAGAATCGAAGCGTCGTTCGAGTAGCTGTGACTGCAGCACAGAGGAGAGAACTGATAAGCCGTCAACGGGGCGCTAGCGACCACCTTGTACGCCCGGTCCGCCACTTCACTTTGATACGTCACGGTCCCGCCTCGGACGTTTAATCCTGCGGTGTTATCAGGCAGAATAAACACACCCATTCCGCCTGCGGGCAGTGCGACACCATCCACTGGACCATTGATCGTGCGCCGAGTCCCTGCGCTGTCTTCAACGTACGAATTGACGACCGTTGCGCCCATGCGCTCACCGGTCAACGTGTTGATCCCACTCGCGCCTGGGACCCGGACGTTGCTCTCGGCAGAGACCACTCGGTCACCAGCGCCTGTGATTCGGACGGTCACTTCAAAGTCGTGCGGATTGGCTAGGCTGACGGCATACGGATCGGTGTAAATATTGCCGCTCTGGGTTTGCGGTAAATCCACAGCGAAGAAGACGCAGCCATCGTAGCTTTGCCGGCTCCGCGCCTGCGTGCACAGATCAGAGCAAGACCCCCCTGAACATGCGGTTCCGTCCGGGCAGGTCTCGGTCGCCTCCATCGCCGTGCCGTCTTCGTTGCACATACCGATGGTGCGATCATCGACACAGCCCGTCGACCCAGGTATACATTCCATCGCCTGGCAGTCTCCGCCGTTGATGCAGACCTGACCTCGACGACATGCAGCGTTTTGCCACTCCGATCCATCGTCGGCGCAACGCTCACGCTGAGGCCAGCGCTCGCCCTCAATCTCCGCACAGCGGTAGGTTCCCGGATCACAGTTCGCCGAGCCGCATTGCCCACCCGTGGTGCAGACCGTGCCCTCAGGGCAAGGGTCGGGCTCCCAAGTGGCTTCGTCATCAGCACAAACCTGCCGGCGGCCCGTCGAGCAGCGCTGTCTCCCTGGCGTGCAGGCTCCACCGTCCTCGCAAGCCCCGTCATTGCAGACCTGACCTTCATCACAGCGCCGGTCGGTTTGCCAAGCGGCGTCCACGCAGACCTGGATCAAATCCATCCCGCGGCATTTGATAGCACCCTCTTCACAAGGCCCCGAGTTGCCGCCACCCGAACCACCGGTTCCGCTGGGAGGGTTCGAGCAGCCCAAGGCAAGCGCAAAACATGCGATCATCAAACGAGACATGTGAATCCTCCAGCCTGGCGGGTCAGTATGCACCAGTCTTCAGGCGCAGCGCAACGCCTACCCGCAGGCAGACTGCTTGATCTAACGCTTCTCGAGATTCATTCCACCCGGATAAGCGTAGCTCACGTAGTCGTCATAAGCATAGACCATCAGACCGAAGGTATCACCCGTCATGCTTAAAATCTGGTGATTACCAGCGCTAACCTTGATGGTGCTCAAGCGCCAAGCATCGCCCCGACCGATCGGCTGATCATCCACCACCAGCTCCGGTAATTGGCCGCTGCCCATACCTGCCGGGCCCATGGTGATTCCATCGAGCTCAATAATAGCGCCCGGCGGATGCACCACATTCACATACTGAACAAAGTAGCTCTGCGGCGTGAGAAAGGTGTACTCTGCTCGGTATTGATCCGTGGGCGGAACCGTCGTCATCGCAGGGTCACCCGCATGATCTGGTCCCTGCCCAAACAACCCACCGCTCTCGGTGCTCGACTGTCCACTGATCATCTGGATCATCTGAAACGGGCGGTTTGCGCGAACGACAAAGTCGATCTGGCTTCCAAAGCCGCACCACTGCCCCGCATCAAGGTTCAACGCATCGCCTTGCAGCAAATCGGCGCAAGCCGGCATACCGCGCTTGATTGAGCCTCCCGTCGCAACCGTTCCAAAATCGTTCTCAAAGAAGATCTGCGTCCCATCCTCAGCCGCGATCAGGCGATAGTAATTCATCTCATTGGGCGAGGTAGAGCGTCTAAAGGTGTGTGCGCCGACCGCCTCATTACGCCAAGTTTCCACCGCCATGACGGAGGTCTCTAGATGATCGCACGCGCTCGTACCGTCTGGGATTTGAGTGCACACGTGACCGCCAAACAGTCCGACCTCAGCGCTCGAGTCAATGCGGACCCCCGTGAGATCGGAAGCGACGCCGCCGCCTTCACCGTTGGTGAGCAAGGTCAGGACCTCATAGGGTGCCAGACTGACCGAAAGCTGGCCGTTATTGAGCGCCATGCCTTCGGGTAAAGCGACGTTCCTTCCGGCAAGGTTCACCGTCACCTCAGCGGGGTTTTCACTGCCTACAATCGACAAGAAGCCTGGGCGAGCGTTGTGCGGCGCTGAGACTCCAAAGAACTGACGCCCCTGAGACCCGACCGGGATCAAGATGCTCGCATCGTTGGTGTAGCTGATGTTGCAGCACAAGGGCTGGAACTGGTACGCGGTGACCGGAAGGTCGGTGCGGACTTTGTAGGCGCGCATAGCCTTCTCAGAGACATAGCTCACGGTCCCGCCGTTGACGCGTGTACCGGCTGAGTTGCTCGGCAAAATGAAGGTCCCTACACCCTGCGGCGGAACGACGATTCGATCAAAGGCGCCGCTGACTCGCTGCGCTTCACCGGCGAGGTTTCGAACCTCAGAATAGACCATGGTACCGCCCACGTCTTGGGATGCGATCAAGTCGAAGGTCTCGTCACCTTGGCGCGTGCCGCTGACGTGAACTGCTTCGTTGTGAGGGTTCGCGATCACCACCGCATAAGGGTGCTCATCCTGCCGCCGGCTGGCTTCACCGATCTGCGGCAAATCGACCGCGAAGAACTCACAGCCGTCGTAGCTCTGCCGAGCGCGCGCCTCATCACATGCTGCCACGCATCGACCCGAGCCAGTGCAACGGTGAGCAGGCGGACAGGGCTCACCATTCACCCAGGTCATCCCGTCATCCGAACACACGGCTGGAGTGCGCTCATCCGAGCAGCCACGGTTACGCGGCTGACAGCGCATACGCTGACACTGTCCATCGTCTACGCAACGCTCACCTCTCCGGCACGCATCAGCTAACCAGCTCAGCCCCTCGCCATCACAGCGTTGGCGAACCGGATCGGCGCCCTCACCGGGGTCGGCGCAGCGTCGTTGATCGGGCTCACAAATCTGATCGGCGCAGACACCGTCTTCAAGACAAGCACTTCCATCGGGGCAGCGGTCCAAAGCCCACTCGCCCTGGTCATTGCAGAGCTCACGCCTGCCGGTCAGGTCGCAGCGAACCGAACCAGGCGTACACACGTTGCTTTGGTCCTCGCACAGGCCACTCAGACAGACGAAATCGGCGGGGCAAGCCTCAGCCGTCCAGCTGGCGTCGGCGCAGGTCTCGACCGAGCCGTCGGCGGCGCATCGCGTCGCGCCATTTGTACAGGGACCACGTTCGCCTGGATCGCCCGAGGTCGGTGGATCAGTGCAAGCCCCAGCTAAAACCAAAACCAACGATAGCCAGCGCATATGCGATCCTCCGAGTAAGGTGGGCTCTATACGCGCAACGTCGAAGGCTTGACGATCGGTCAAACGGGCTATTCGGCGTCCTCAGGCGACTCGAGCGCAGCGTCTGCTGCAGAGCGCAGCGCTTTGACGTCACGCTCAAGGGCATCGATCCGAGCCTTCAACTGCTCAATCTCTGCTGATGCCGACGCTGCAGACTCAGCGACCACGCCCTCTTCGGCGCCGTCCTCATCATCTAAATCGAAGTCCTCATCGTCTTTATCATCGTCTTCATCGTCATCGATACCCGCAGCTGCCATCAGGTCAGCCATGGTCGATTCGGAGGTGACTCCACTGGGCGCAGCAGCGTCACCATCAGCGCCAGCTTTTTGAACAAGCTCTGGCGGATCATCCGTCAACCAGCGCACCGGCGCTAAGCTGATCGCCGGCACATAGGTGACGAGCAACAAGCCGAGCAGCATCAAACGAGTAAAGGGGAAGGTCGATTTAATCACATCGCCGACCGGGCGATTAAACAGCCCGGACGATACAAAGAGATTTAAGCCCATCGGCGGAGTCAGATAGCCGATCTCCAGGTTGACGATGAAAATGATGCCCAAATGAACAGGATCAATGCCGAGCTTGATCGCCATCGGCGCCAGCAAAGGCGCGATGATCAAAATAGCGCTTAGGATGTCCATCAAGGCGCCAACGCCGAGCAGGAACAAGTTGAGCAGCAGCAAGAAGCCGATCTTACCTAAGTTGAGTTCAACCAACCACTCGACCGCTCGATCCGGGATCTGGGCGTCGACCAAATAAGCAT
Source organism: Myxococcota bacterium (assembly GCA_040260805.1). Taxonomy (GTDB): domain Bacteria; phylum Myxococcota; class UBA4151; order UBA4151; family UBA4151; genus CACGMS01. The sequence goes on from JBDQPD010000020.1 coordinate 22,312, forward strand.
TAAAGCCAAGCGCCATGCCGATGATGATGAGCAACGCGCCCATCATGACCACCGAATCCATCAGCGGGTCCATCATCTCGCGCCAGTTCATGGAGCTGTAGATGAAGCGCTCAACCAGGACCGCGTACACCACCGCAACCGCAGCGGCTTCCGTGGCGTTGAATAAGCCTGAATAGATACCACCTAGGATCACTACCGGCAGCAAGAGCGCCCAGAGCCCTTCCAAGGTCACGTGTCCGAGCTCTTTCCAATCAATCGGCACCAAGGCTAGCACAATGGCGCCGATCAAGGCGACGCCACCGAGCATGATCGGCAAGGCAAGCCCCGCCGTTCCGCCGACCACCAAGACCAGCGCCGCAGCGATCAAGCCACCGCCGATCGCCATCATCCCGCGGCGAACCTCAGGCGCTAAGCCATGCTGGCTCCGCAGACCCTCTTTGATCCCATAGAGCGAGAGCAAGCCACCGATCAGGAAGCCCGGGCCGACACCGGCAATGAATAGATCTCGTGGGTCAACCGCAGCGCTGCCGCTGACCATGATCGAGTAAACGATCATCGGGATCGACGGTGGGATCAAAATGCCTAGGCTACCCGCTGAGGTCACCAGCCCTAAGCTGAACGGCTCGCGATACCCACTCTTGACCAGCGCTGGATACATCATGGAGCCAATTGCGATCACCGTCACCGGCGACGAGCCGCTGATGGCGGCGAAGAAGATGCACGCACCGACCGTCGCAATCGCCAAGCCGCCGGGCATCCACCCGACGAGCGCTTTGGCGAGCTCGATCAGCCGCTGAGCGATCACGCCGCCGGTCATGATCGCACCTGAGATCACAAAGAACGGAATGGCGAGCAGGACCTCTTTGTCCGTCAGCGCCGTGATGTGGCGAATCAGCTCGGTAAAGTCGGTCATCGTCTGATAGGATTTATCCCCCTCAGACAGGTAGGTAAGACACCCCACGGTCACCACACCGATGATCGCGAAGAGTGGCAAGCCCAGCAAAACGCCGGTCAGCGCCGCCCCCAGAACCACAAAGACACCGGGGTCTAAACTCAAGAACATCCACAGGCTCAAGAGCGCAACAATGACGGCTGCGGCTGGCTTCCTCGAGAAGGCTAACGCGGTCACAATCAAGAGCGTTAACTCGACGTTCGCTGCCATCGTCCCTGCGACGCCGCGCCCCTCCGCGATACCGTACAGGTTAGCGATCAATAGAACCGCAACACCGATCCCGATCGCGGCAGGAGAAGCTTTGGAGGGGGCGTCCTCAACGGGAACCTGAGGTCCGCCGATGTATCCGCTCATGTCCCAGCTGCGTTTGGCTTTAGCGAGGAAGCTCATGATTTAGCCCCCTCTTCCGACCGCGACTCGATCGAAGCGAGCGCCTCATCGAGCGCCTTTTGGTCAAGCTTCACGCCCGAGTTGGCGATCGCTGCGTTCTCATCCTCTTCCGGCGGACCGTACCAAAGATCATCGCAAGCGTGCCCTGCGAGCCTCAGCGCAGCGACCGCGAGCCCGACCGGAATGGCGAGGCGAACGGTCCAGTACGGCACCGGCACCGACTCATAGACTTTGAGCGCGTGATCACTCGCCCAGAGCGAATAATCGCTCCAGACCTGCATGGCACCCAGCGACGCCAAGAACCCACAAAAGACGGCGCCAAAGCCTAAACCAAGGAAGGCAAAGAGCGGCTGCAGGCGGTCGGGAACCGCTTTGCGCACCGCATCCACGCTGAGGTGCTTGCGATCCGCAGCGGCGATGGCGGCGCCAAAGAACGCAAGATACAAAAGGGCGCCCAAGCTCATGGTCAACGCGCCGGGTATGTTGGTCGGAAGCAGCGCCACAAAGGCTCGACACCCGACATAAAAGACCGCCGCAAAGACAAACCCCAACCCCAGGCGCGGTCCAAACGCGAGACGAGCCCGCAAGGCTCTCTCGGTCGCCATCACCATCAAAATAGTCAGGAACACCCACAACAAGATCGCTTTGACCTGTGCGCTCTCATTACCCGGTGACGGGTCAACGACCACACCGAGCCAGTTAACCCCGGTGTCCCCGATGCGACCGTTAAAGTTCCGATGCAACACCGACAAGAAGGTCAGCGAGGTCATCGCAATCGCCGATAAGACGACGACGCCTCGCTCGATCTGCCGCCAAGGCTTATCCAGACGTGCGAAGAGCTTTCGAACATCGACAAAGGTCAGCGCTATGCCGCGAAATACAACCTCAATCGCCTTTTTCGGCACCAGCAAGAAGCCCAGCACTAAGACCAGTAAAAGCAGCCACTGCGAGCCGGTCAGAAGTTTGGCGCGCAAGGTATCCGCTGCCGGCTCCCACCAGATGGCGGCACAGACAATAACCAGCAGCAGGAGACGGCCGACCGGCGCGAGCAAAATCACTTGCTGCGGTACTTCTTCAAGCCCTTCTCGATCATGTCGAGAAGCATGGCGCCATCTTTGCCGCCGAACTTACGAAACTTGTTGTGCACAACCTTCGCCTGAGCTGCCATCTTCGCGATCTCAGCCTCGCTGGGCTTGTGCACCTTGATCTGGTTTGCCCCGAACTGTGCGAGCAAAGGCTCATTCATCGCTCGGATCCACTTACGGCTCAGCTTCGTCTCTTTGAGTCGGTGCTTGGGATCCGTGAGGATCGTCTGCAGCTTTTTCGGGAGCTTGTCGTACCACTTCTTGGAGGCGACCAAGAGCGCGGGCTGATAGATATGTCGAGTGACCGAATAGTGCTGAATCGCACGATACCAGTTGGTCGCAAAGGTGAAGAGCGGTGTGTTCGTGAAGCCATCAACCACCTTGTTTTGCAAGGCAGACAACACTTCCGGAACACCCATCTCGACGGGCGATGCGCCAAGCGCTTTGAACGTCTCTAGATGCACTCGGCTCTGCTGAACTCTGAGCTTACGCCCCTTGAAGTCCGACGATTTAAGAATCGGGGAGCCCTGAGTGCCCATCCCGTGCCAACCGTTCTCGGTGACCGAGAGCAGCACAAAGCCCGCTTTGTTAAGCATCTTCGACATCTGATCAAAGACCACTTCGTCAAGAATGTAGTCCGCTTCGGCGTCGCTACGAAACAAGAACGGAAGCTCAAACACGTTGAAGGCAGGAACCGCCGTAGCGATCGCCCCCATCGACACTCCAGTGGTCGCCAAGCGACCTAGACGACACTCTTCAACGGTCTCTTTTTCGCCGCCGAGGCGTCCGGAGAGGTAGAACTTGTACTTGACCTTCAATCCTTGCTGCTTGGCTTGCTTGACGATGCGCTTTGAGACCCTTTTGGTCCACTTAGCCCACGGCGTACCCGCCGGGGCAACCGATGCACCCTTGATGACAATGGTTCCATCGCCTGCGTAGGCGGTGGTTGCGATGGTCAAAGCCAGAAGTGGTAGAATACGAATCATCGTGCCTCCGGGTCTTAAAATAACTCGTCGGCCTTGGCGAGAATCCGCCGAGCCTTCTCTTTTTCTCGAACCAGCTCGGGTCCAAGGTCAGCGCCAGCCTCAGCGTTGTCCGCTTGCCAGGCCTTCACATCGAAATCGATGACCTCTTTGAGCAGCTTTGCGAACTCTTCCGAGTTGTCTTCTTTGACGCTTAGATTTTCTGCCCAGAGCACTTTCGTCGCCATGTTGAAGGGAGCTTTAGCGATCGCACGCTCAAAGTAACTGCGTGCTTTGACCAAGTCGCCGCCTGCAAAGCCCGGCGCGATCGAGTAAAAGGCCGCCCAGTAACGCAAAACGCCACCGTGGTAGTAATCACCGTTTGGATCGAGCGACTCGCAACGCTTCATGACCGACTCAATGGTGCCCTTCTTGCCCAGCACCACAGCGAACCCTTTGCCTTTAGCCCATTTACCTAAACTGCTGGCGAACCAGTAAGCTGCCGGAAGGCTCTCTTTTCCGATCACAGCGATCGACTTTTCGATGCTGCCATCGGTCTCTTTCATCTTCGCCTTGAACGCAGCGGAGCCGTAGTACAGCGCACGCTCAGCCGTCTTCATTCCCTTCTCAAACAAGGGGAACATCGAGGACCCGTCGCCATCAAAGCGGGCGAAGGAATCACCCATGAAGTAATAAGCGCGAGCCAGCTTGCTCAAGGTCTCGACATGCTCAGAGGCTGCGGTGACCTCTTCATAGGCAGCGATCGCCTTCTCGAGCTCAGCTCGGTCAAGACGGTTGTTCCAGTGCCCATCACCCTTGGCGATGGTGGCAGCCTGGGCAGCATCGTCGCCACCCGTTGCCTCGGTGTGACCTTTCAAGAAGGCGTGACCACCGCTGCAGGCGGTCAACGTGGCGAGACACAAAACACTAAAGATGCGGATCATCGGCGCTCCAATGGGCGTATAGGTAACCCGCTACCGCTACTCAGCCAGGATAGCGGACGTCAACGGTCAACTGCTCACAGACGGTACGATCGGCTCGCTTATTCAAGACCACTCAAGCCGTTGCTTGAGCAGAAAACAGCCAGCCAACACCAAGGGTAGCCCCGTCAGCACGCTCCAAACAAAAGCTTCAGCGGCGAGGCTGACTCGACCATCAACTGCAGCCAGCAGTGACTGTCCTGCCCAATACGATGTGAAGGGTTTCAAATACCAAGGGTCACTGAAATCAAAGCCCAGGCTCAGGGCGATCGGTAGGATCACTAAGACCACCAGCGGTCGAATGACGGACATGGCCATCATCTGATTCTTCGCCAAGGCTGCAACCAAGACAATGAGCAACAAAGCCGATGGCAAAGCAGAGAGAAAGCCTACTCCCCACAAACTCCACGACAGATTCCAACCCAACAAAATACCGCTTGAAATAGCTAGAATGACCGCTCCGAAATCAACAAGCACAATCGATTTAGCGCCCAAATACTCAGCAAAGGAGAGCGGCGATAATCGAAGCGTCTCTAGGACTCTAGTCTCCCGATCCTCAATGATGATCAGCGCCGGAAAGAGCGCAACCATCATCAACAGGCTGAACAAAAACAACACCATTTGGCGTCGCCTGTCTCGCTCCTGAGCTAACTCAACCGCTTGGTAATGAACGGTCAACGACGTGCCCCCTTCGAGCAATGCCGTCGCTTCATTGATCAAGAGGCCTGGGTAACTTCGAAGCGCACGCAGCTCGTTGCCTTCGACAATCACCTCGGGATCGAGCGTCCCATCACCAAAAACTCCGACCACATCATCGACCCCGCGAACCCGCTCGACCACCGCTGCGCGGTCCTTAACCCAGACCACATCAGCGCCTTCTTCGAGCCGGTCAACGACCAACCCCCTAAAGCTTCCTGCAGCGACCAAAGTCGGCTTGGCGCCGTCGATGATCGGCAGCGACGCCTTGAGCAGCCCAACCAAGGTCAAGGGGACCAGAACTAGGTAGATCATGCGCTGACTGCTCAACCCAACTCGCAGATCATGCCGAACATTCTGCATCACGCGGCCAACGTTCATCGCGACCGTCCCAAAAGCCGGTAGTGAACGACGAGGCAGGCGAGCAGCGCAAAGACCGCAAAGGCTGGAAGCATGGACTGAACAGCGAGCAGCGGGTCCTCTGCCCTTCCGGTTGGAAACACGACGGCTCGGAGCCCATAAATTAGCCCCCAGGTGGGCATGAAATGAAGCCACAAACGATCAAAGGCTGGGATAAAGAAGGCGACAAAGGGAAGCATCAGCGCGGCGACCATCAGCGCAAAGGCGTAGACGCCATCGAACAAAGAGCGAAGCAACGAGCCCAGCAAGGCGCCGAGGAATGAGAAGCCAATCGTTGCCACCAAAAGGATCAGCCAGAGCTTCACTGACCCTAAAATCTCTGGCTTGACCATAGCGATGAGCACAAACCCGATCGGCAAGAAGGTCATCACCGTCGCCAGCACTTTGGCGAGCAAATACTCGAACCCGTTAATGGGCGCGACGCGCAGCGCATCAATCGCGCCGGTGGCCTTGTCTTCAAAGATCATCGTCGCCAAGGAAACGACGCTGAGCACCGCAGCATTGATCGCAAGCAATAAGATGAGCAGGACGTGATTAAACTGAGTCGGCTCGCGATCGAGCCCAAGATGGCTGAAGCGGTGCCCACGGTCCCATCCGATGCTCGTAAATCGGCTCCAAAACATCGTCGCCGTCGTCCGCGCTAAGGTCACAGCCCGCGAATCCTGCGAGCCGGCGTGGAGCACAACGACATCGGGTTCTCGGGCGGTCCCGCTAAACACCAACCCGACGCGCTGCCGGTCCTTGGACGCCCAAGCCTCAAGACGGGCTCGGTCAGGCAAGCCGAGATTCGGATCTTTGCTCAGGACGCGGGCAAAGAGTTTACCGCGTGTGTTGTCGACGATGCGCAACGTCGGCTCGACCTTGATCTGCTCTGGAACGACGAAGCGAAGCGCGGCGCCTTGAACCAGCACGGACGCCACCATCATAATGGGGATCCGGCTCAGCCAGACGTTGCGCAGGTCGAGCCAAAGCAGAGCCCAAAGACTTCGCATCAAACCAGCTCACACCCAGTCAGTTTGATGAAGATTTCACCCAGCGTCGCCTCCCGGCTATGCAAGGTTTCAACCGTGCCACTCGCCAGCAGAGTATCTAAGCGCTTGCGCCCAACCTCAGAGGATCCATCGATCACCTCGCTTTGCGCTTCACCGTCCGCCGTAAACTCAACTAAGATGCCCTGCTGACCGTGTTCAAGCTTCAGGTTACGGGGCGAGTCGCAAGCGACAATCTGTCCCTCATTGATGAACGCTATGCGGTCGCACAGCGCATCGGCGACGTGCATGTCGTGGGTGCTCAAAACGATGGTGGCACCTCGGTCACGCTCGGCGCGGATCAACTCGATCATACGCTCGGTATTAACTGGGTCGTTGCCACTGGTCGGCTCATCAAGGAACACGACCTTGGGTTGGTGCTGAATCGCACGTAAAACCACTAAACGCTGCTTCATCCCTTTAGAGTAGCTCGATACGCGTTGGTCCAAGGCGGGGCTCAGATCCAGTAACTCAAAGAGCTCCTTCGGTGAGCGACTACCGCCTCTATAAAGGCCAGCGGTGGCGACAAGGTTCGCCTCACCGGTGAGACGTTCGTAGAGATTGGGCTGCTCAAAAGCGACGCCGATCGATTCAAAGTACTCGCGACCCGTCTGGGCAAGCGGCTTGCCATCAAAAAGCAACTCACCCTGCCCCGCACAGAGCTGCTTATTGAGCAGACGCTGAACCGTGCTCTTGCCGGCACCACTCGGACCTAAAAATCCGAAGATCTCGCCTTGCTCAACATCAAAACTCACGCCCTTTAAGGCGTCATTCTGTGCTTGAGGGTAGCGAAAGATCAGATCTTTAACGCTGATCATCATGAGCTTTGGATGGCCTCAGGCTGCCCAGGCTCAAAACCTGCAGCAACGATCACCTGCGCCAGGCTCTCCGAGGAAATCACGCCATCGATACGAGCCTGAGCGCCCTCCAAATCGACATGAGCCGAGTTGATCTCATCGTTGGCGTTGAGCACGCGCTCAAGCCGAGATGAGCAGCCACCACACGTCATCCCCTGAACCGAGACATTCCAACCACTATTCACTGATGCGTTCCCCCGCCTAAACTTTGCCCGTAAATCGTCCACCGCGAACGCAACAAAGACAAGCGACAACACGATCGAGGACAACATCGACAGCCAACCCATCTCGTCATGCACATGTCCCCCAACGGCTTCAGCCGGAGGTAACAGGTGATCAAACGAAATGCCCAAAACGATGGAACCGATGATTAAGGTCGCCATATAGATGACCAAAATCCGGCGCCCAAAGGTGCGCGCAACCGCGCCAATCGTCGCCACATTGGTGGCCGGCCCAGCGATCAGAAAAACCAAGGCGCTCCCAGCGGGCAAACCACCCGCCACCAAAGCGGCGGCGATCGGCACCGAAGCCGTCGCACACACGTAGAGCGGAATCGACAGCAGCAACACGCCACCATAGACGGCATAAGGAGACCGCTGACTCAGAGCCGTCAGCTCAGAGGCTGGGATGTACACCGTGATGGCGGCGGACGCGACGACGCCGACGACCACCCAAACCCAGATGGTCTTGAGCACCTGAACAGCGTGCCAAAATCCTTCGCTCCACCCGGGTCGTTTCGCTTCGCTTGAGCTCGATCCTTGCGAGTCTGATTTCGGGGCACCAAAAGCATGGACCAGCAATCCCCCGGCGATCCCAAGAACCGCCGCAGCGGCCACTTTGAACAAGGCGAAGGGCCAACCCAGCATACCGGCGCTGACCAAGACTGAATCGACCCCGGTTTGAGGCGTACTGATCAGGAAGCCGAGCGATGAACCATCGCTTGCGCCGTCCTTTTTGAGTCCCACCCCGGCCGGGATCACACCACAACTGCAGAGCGGCAGCGGCACGCCAAAGACGACGGCCTTAAAGACGCCAGCTACACCGCGCAGTTGCGTGGCGATGAACTGCGAAGGCAAAAATGCGTGCATCACGCCCGAAACGAGAGCACCGAGGAGCAGCCAAGGGGCGAGTTCAGCTGATACAGAAATCATGGCAGCTAACATACATTTGCCCCCTCGGCGCCCTGAGTAAGCCATCTTTACCACAGCTTGTACAAATGAAATTGGAGCCATCATGCTAACCTTAGTTTCCGAAGCGATCGAACACTATGCGCGCCAGCACACAGCGGCTGAGTCGGATGTCATGAATAGACTCCGCGAGGCGACCTATGCAGAGACCTCGCTCCCTCAAATGCTCAGTGGCCCGTTGGTCGGTCAAACGCTCAGGATGCTGTGCCGCTTGAGCGGCGGCGGTCTGGCGGTCGAAGTCGGCACCTTTACAGGCTATGCTTCGCTATGGATCGCCGGCGGGCTAAACCCCACAGGTCGTCTCGTAACGCTCGACGTCAGTGAGGAGAGCACCGCCATTGCCCAACGGCATTGGGCACAGGATGAATTAGGCAGCCAAATCACGTTGAAGTTGGGACCTGCTGCAGACTCTATCAAAGCGCTCGAAGGAGTGATCGACTTCGCCTTCATCGACGCCGATAAGGTGGGCTACATCGAGTATTATGAGCTGATCATGGAGCGTATGCGCCCCGGCGGCGTCATTGTTGCGGATAACGTGCTCTGGAGCGGCCGCGTCCTTGAACCGAGCGACGCCAGCGATCATGCGCTCGTCGACTATGCGCGGCATGTCACGCAAGACCCGCGGAGCGAGCAGGTGATGATGACGCTAAGAGACGGCTTATTGGTGTCGATGAAAAAATAAGGTGGACGCCGTTGGGCTGAGTCAATCCCTGGGTTAGAAAGCCCGAGGGAAGGAACTCTTTATGGGGCATTGGCTCACGCGATCTGGACAGATTGAACCCTGCGTTTATCAGCCGGGCTTACCGTCGCGCTACGAGGTCATCATCCCGACCAAGCGCCTAACTGACGCCGAGGTAGACGAGCTTCACGCCGCGGGTGCGCGGCGCTCGGGTTGGCTCTTTTACACCACCGACTGTCCAAGCTGCTCAGACTGCCGGCCCTTGCGCATCGATCTGAGCACCTTTCGTTTGTCCCGGTCTCAAAAGCGGGTCTGGAAGGCCAATCAAGATCTGCGCGTTGAAGTCGGCGCCCCGAAGGTTTCGGAGCGTCGCGTGGAGCTGTACAATCTTCATCTTAATCAGCGCGGGCTGAACACCAACGACCAAAACATCGACTCGGATCGCTACACTCAGTGGTTGGTCGAGTCAGGAATTCAGACCCTCGAATTTACCTATTATTCTGGGGACCAACTGGTCGGAGTGGGCCTCGTCGATAGGGGAGAAAAGGACGCCTCTAGTGTTTATTTCTACTTCGACCCAAAGGTATCCAAACGCTCACTCGGCACCTTCTCTGTGCTCAAAGAAATTGACTGGCTCACTCAGCAAGGGAGCCGCTTTCATTACTTGGGTTTCTACAACGAAGGCTGCAAAGCCTTGCGTTACAAAGCCGCTTTTGGTCCGCATGAGCTGCTCGAAGGCATACAAGGAGACGCTCGATGGCAATCAATCAATGGCGAACGGGGCTCTTGCTCCTAGCAGGTCTAAGCATAAGCTCGGGCTGTTCCGATGATAACCCGCCCCCTGCCGACCCAGCTCCAGTTGCCGGACCGACGGCATGGACGCCGGGCCCTGTCGCCGAACCATTTGAGCCCAACAGGCTGACGCTGGCGTGGCGAATTGCGTACACGACCGAGCGCAACGCTCGAATGGACCGAAGGATGTTTCGCGGCCCGGACAGCTTCCCGTCTCAAGGTCTGGATCAGGGCGTTAACCTGGAGTGGTTGACCCAACCCGAAGAAGAGGACGGATCCTTTGCTCGTCAGTACAATGGATGGATCTATGGCGTCAGCCAGGTCGATCCGCCTGAAGGTCACAACCTGTACGCGCTCGGCGACCGCGTCTTTAATTTCGGATCTGGTGGCATCGCTCAACCCGGTGATGTCTATGGGCGCGGAAACCGTTTGGTACCGCTCGCCGGTGCCGCTGAAACCGGCTTGGTGGGTATCCGCTCCTACGGACGACGCGGGCGCCCCAAAGTACAAATTTTCTCAACGCCGCATGAGATCCATCTGAACCTTAGTGACCGCACGTGGGCGCACTGGTTGCACGGCGATGCGACGGCACGATGGCTGGGCGTCCCCTTGCTAAACCTAGGCAAGAAACCGCTTGAGGATATTAGGCTCAAGGTGCTGGAAAGCGAGCACTTTGAGGCTACCTCCACGCCCTTTGAAGGTGTGGTCGGCGGAGCGGTCACCCAGGTCCCCTTCTCGCTGCAGCCGAAAGCAGCGTGGACCGATACTGAGGAAGAAATCACGGCGACATTACGGGTCGAATCACCGAGCTTAGAATTTAGTTATGAGGTCACCGTGACCCTACCCAAAGCGGCTCCTTCCGAGCCCTATCGAATGACCTTTCGCTCGCCAATTGATGGATCGGTTCAATACTACGGGGTCCGTCGTCCTGAGCCCTTCGACCCGACCCAAAGCTACGGCATGGTGTTGAGCTTACATGGAGCCTCAGTGGAAGGCTTTGGTCAGGTCAAAGCCTACTCGGATAAAGACTGGGCTTACATTATCGCACCGACCAACCGCCGCCCCTTCGGCTTTGACTGGGAGGAATGGGGCCGGCTCAACGCCCTTTCATCACTCAACGACGCCGTCGCTCGTTTCGAACCCGACCCGACGCAGATGCATCTGACCGGACATTCGATGGGAGGGCACGGCACCTGGCACAACGGCGTGATGAGCCCGGGTCGCTTTGCGACGCTAGGACCTAGCGCAGGCTGGCAGAGCTTTTATACCTACGGGGGCAGTCAGCGTCCGAGTGGAGCCTTTGCGCGCTCTAGAGCGCATTCTGACACAGCGAACTATATGACCAACCTAGCGCGCCGAGGGATCTACATCATTCACGGTACCGCAGATGATAACGTCCCCTTGAGTGAAGGACGCACCATGCGCGAGCTGGCCTTGGCGGTTACCGAGGATGTCCAAATGCACGAGCAAGAGGGCGCTGGGCACTGGTGGAACGGTGATCAAGCCGAGGGCGCCGACTGCGTCGATTGGCCGCCGCTCTTTGAGTTCATGCAGGCGCACCGACTCGACCCCTTCGAAACCGATTTTAGCTACCGCTCACCTCGTCCGGGCTACGCCTCCTCGCACAGCTATGTTCACCTGGAGTCTGCGCTGAGCGCTGACGCCGACCTAGAGCTTGAATCCCAACGGACCGATGATCGGGTTGAGCTCACCACCACCAACACTCGCTCCATGCGCATCAACACGAAGGCGCTGCGCCAAGCAGGTGTGAGCCAACTTGTGGTGGATGGTGATACAGTCAGTCTTGACGGTGACGAAGTGTGGCTAGGACCGCAAACTGGTAAAACGGCAGCTCATCATGGACCCTTCAATCAGGTCTTTCATCAGCCCTTTTGCTTCGTTTATGATGATCGGGTCCCGGGCTATGCCTCACACGCCGCTTACCTGAGCTCGCACTGGGCACTGCAAGGAAATGGCAGCGCCTGCGGCTTAAGCATCGAGAACCAAGAAGCTTTGGGCGAGCGGAACCCGGTCTTCATCGGTGGCCAAATGGAAGACTTACCGCTGCCCGAAGGCTTCCCTGTACGTTGGAATGACGACGAGATCGTGATCAATGGCGAGGTACAATCTAAAGCAGGGCTGCAGTTCGTCGCTCCATTTGGCGAACGCCTCGGTGCCGTATTGGTCACCACGCCAGGTCATGAAGACCTCCTCGAAGGAACGGCACCGTTTAGCTCTCGCAGCGGCATGCCAGACTATCTAGCATGGACCACAGGTCAGGCTCTGTTGACCGGACATTTCGACGCGGAATGGCGCTTCGCGCAGTAGGCTAGAACTCGCCGTTGAGCCAAGGCAGGTCGGCCTCTTCAGCTCGGGCGGTCAGAACCTCAACGCCATCCTCAGTGACCAAAATGGTGTGTTCAAACTGAGCGGATGGCTTGCCATCGCCGGTCACAGCGGTCCAGCCATCATCCAAAACATGGTTTTGGTGAGTGCCTAAGTTGATCATCGGCTCGATGGTAAAAATATGTCCGGACTTGAGCGCCGGTCCACCACTGGTGGTGCGATAATGAACGACGTTAGGCTCGCAGTGAAACACATCGCCGATACCGTGCCCAACGAAGTTACGAACGACGCCATAGCCAAAACGATCGGCGTGATCGTGAATGGCTGCGCCAATTAGGTTGAGTCGGCGATAAACGCTTGGATCGCTCACCGAGCGGATCGCCAAATACAGGCATTCTTGCGTCCGCTTGACCAAGTCGCGCACCTCATCGCTAGTACCAGGCATGATGAAGGTTTTCGACGTATCCCCGAACCATCCATCAAGAGTGACGGTCACGTCGACGTTGATGATGTCACCCTCTTGCAGAATCTCATGCTCACTCGGAATACCGTGGCAGACGACCTCATTGAGGCTGGTGCATACCGAGCCCGGAAAGCCACCCTGGCTCAAAACCAAGGGCTTGCTCAGATCAAGCTGCGGCCCTGGGTAGTTCAGCGGACTAGGATAAGCACCACGTTCGGTCGCATACTCAAAGCACAGCCGGTCAATCTCTTGAGTCGATACGCCCGGCTTGATGAAGGGTTCTACGTACTCGAGGGTTTGAGACGCCAAACGTCCCGCCGCTCTCATGCCATTGATCTCTGATTCGGTGCGCCGAGGCATCTTTGGGCCGCGTCGTAACATCTTGGTCTCCGACACGCCCATAGGCAGAAGTTTGACCAATTGAAAGTAAAGGTGAGCGCTAAGCCTAAGGCTTTTTCACGCCTTGCTCCTTGACCTCGGGTAATTGAGCAGGCGTCAAGCTGACCCCTGGAGCGCTCGCCTTTGGTAACTCTCGTCCACCAATGACGATGCTGTCTTTACCCGGAGGAACCGGCGCAGCTTCGGCTGCTTTTTGAACCTTTGCGACTTGCTGCTTCTGAACAATACGTCGCACGCGCTGGCGCTTTTTAGGTTTAGGCCAGATTCGCTCGTTTGCTCGCATCAACAAACTGACGCGATCGCCAGTCATCACGCCCTGCACATCGAGCGGTAGAACTTTGGTCGGATCAGGCTGACGAAGTACAAAGACTTGAGCGGACTCCTCGCCCAAGGCTACGACTTGAACCTCAGCAACTACCGTTTGATGTTTCCCTCGCCAAACAATCAACCGGTCGCCATCCCGCAAGCCTACGTTTCGACCACCGTTGATGGTGAAGTGCTTGGCGGCTGCCGGCTTGAGCGGATTCCAATGCGCCTCATCGACCATCAACCCGCCAACGGGTGCTGTGATCTTTCCGAACACCGGCGCTGGCATCAAACGACGGTCAAGCTCGGTAGGGTCATGGCGCTTTTCGGGCTTAACAACTCGCTTGGCTCGAGCGGCGCGTGGCGCCTTTTGACCCGGGCGAGATTCAGCGAAAGCCGAGCCCAACGGGTAGCCCGTTAACCCAAGCAATAAGGTCAAATGTAACGTCTTACGCTGGAGGTTCATCGCTGTCATTGGAGGTTCTCCACCCCCAATCTGCGTCATACCTATGGGGTGACGCAAAAAATCAGAACGCTAAGATGCCACGCGGCGCCTCAACGACGACCAAAAATGGCCGCACAGCTTGGGCGCCACGGCAGTGATGGAGGCAAACCGATCGATACAATGCCGCCTCTTCAGAGCGGACTGGAGATGGAGGGCGGAACGTCAGCTCACTCGACTCACCTGCCTTCAACCGCCTCTTCAACCCCAGTCCAGGGACAAAGAACTCGGTGTCGTGAAGACCGGCTTTGAGCGTGAGACGAACATCTCGCCCACCGCGCAGCCTGAGATCTCTAGCCTGTCGCTCTTGTCGGCCGCTGGCAGCGAAAGACCATACGCCTTCTTTACAGGCTGCAATCACTTCGAGCGCTGGATGATCATTCGGTGCGTGCATCTTGATCGCACGCCACCCGTAAAAGCCTAGCGCTAAACCAAAGACGAGCAAAAGCGAGAGCATAGGCAACCAGACTTTACGTCGATAGCTCATTTGAGCGCCATCACGGTATTGGTCTTCCCAGAGCGCTCGCAGGGCTCCGAGCAACGCAATCAACAGCGCAGCAACACACAAACTAGCGATCAAGCCCGCAATCATGTTTGGTCCTTAGCGCGTCCTCGCCGCACCCCGGCATAAACCCAGATGCCGAAAAGGGCGAACGCCAAACCAAACCAAGTGCCTGCATACTCGCGATGCGGTCGACGGATCGTGAACCCGTAAAAACCTCGCCGAGGTAAATCCTTAGTAAACGCCTCGCCCCGGGCGATCTTTTGACCTTCAATCACCACCCGCCCTATGCCTGGGTTCAGATTGTAGTGAGCCAAGGTGGCGTAGCCATCCAGGCTGCGAAACTCATCATCTTGTAGATGAGCGGCTAAATCCCCAGAACCGTTGCGTAACAGGCCACTGATGACCTGCTCACCCTTGGGAGGTTTCCAGCCTCGGTCTTGCTCTGGGACCCATCCTCTCATCACCACGAGGTGGGTTCCGTCGAGTAGACGAAAGGGAGCTGCGAGCCAAACACCAAGCTGACTGTCAATGTACTTGTTGATCACACGCCCTTGTTGTCCGGTGTATGAACCCGTCAAGGCGACCCGACGCCAAGGCGACACCGCATCGAGCTCCAGAAGAGACTTAACGGCTTGAGGTTGGCGATTGATCTCTCGATCAAAGTCGGCCTTTTGGGCGCTCATTTGTTGCCAGCGATCGATCTGCCAAAACCCCAAGGCGCATAGACCCCAGCCCACCGCAACCAGGCCTAATGTTGACCATACGGAAGGACGGAAACTCCTCATTTAGGTTCTAGAGCCTGGGTCAATTGTGCGGGCAACTCGCCCCCACTGAGCGTTTCGAGAAAGCTCTTGAGATCAGCGAGTTCAGCGGGCTTCAAATGCAGCGGTTTCAAAAACAACTCCCTGTGCCCTAGCTGCACGGTACCCGGCATCGTGTTGTAGAAATTGAGCACCTCTTCGAGCGTATTAAACTCGCCGCTGTGCATATAGGGCGCCGTTTTTGAGACCTCGCGCAATGAGGGAGTTTTGAAGGCTCCGATAAAGTCTTCATAATCCGGATTGAGATGACGCAGTTTCCGACATTCCTTTTGCTGGCTGTTGGGACCACCACATCGAAACTCAGACTTGAGCACCTCACGAGCTCCGAAAGCCCTACCCGACTCAGGTCCACAGGCTTCGCTCTTGCACGCTCTAAATCCTAAGGTCGAAGGCAGGGCAAGATTATGGAAGCTGTCGTCCGTCATTAACGGTCCGCTGTGGCATAAGACGCACTTTGCTTTGCCAACAAAGAGATTCAAGCCACGCACGGCGTTTGGGCTGAGCACACGCCCCCCCGTCAAGTCCCCAGCTTTTCGTTTCGCGACGTACTCATCAATCGGAGCCTTCGTGGGCAGCAAGAGTCGTTGGTAGGCCTCGAGGGCGAAGCCGACGTGTACGAGGACTTGAGTCACTTGTTTTTGCTGCTTAGCCGGGATCTTCGCCCACTCGGCTCGAGCCGACTCATCGCCCCGCGGCGTTGCGCTATCGTCGATCTGCTCAAACAAGGTCAGATCAGGCAAAGAGCCAAAGGTGTCTTGGTATCGCTCGGCATGGACGGCTGCAATTCGACGCATCACCGCTACTCGAGTGAAGTTGTGCTCATTACTGGTCTCGAGCGGGCCGAGGGCTTGTGCCCATTGACTGTCTCGGCGCCCATCCCAAAACCACCAGCGATTAAACTGAGCACCGATCAGACTTGGAGTGTTTCGGTCGTCAAGGCCAACGCCCATAGCCACCGGCAAACCATCCGTAAACGCAAGCTCTGGCCGATGGCAGGTTGCGCAGCTCACTTTTCCGGTGCTGCTGAGGCCTTGATCAAAGAAAATAGCCTGACCCAACGCAGCCGCCTTTGGATCCGATGCGAAGGGGTTATCCGGCGAAGCTGGAACCTCAGGCAAGGGCGACATCGCGCTGATCAGCGCCAAATCACCTGCTGACTTTCGCTCGCGGTCCTTAGCCCCTAAATCCGGCTTGAGCACGATCAGCGCGATCAGCCCGATAGCGATCAGCGGAACACCTACCCAAGACGGGACCGGGGGCTTTGGCCTATCAGAACTCATAACGAGCTTCGCCGCGGTCGCTCGTTTCACCCACCTCTACGCTGACCGTGAACAACCATGAACCCGGCATGTGCAATCGAAACCCATCGACTCGAAAGACGCCATCTTCCGCCTGACAAATGCCCTTAGCGTCGCACTTGGAGCCTGCGGCAGGCTTAGGCTGAGTCATCATACCGTGCCCATGCTCTGGCATGGTCGCATCGACCGTGACTTTCGCTCGCTCAACCACTGCGCCCGCTTTGTCGGTGATCCGAATCGGCAACACGAACATGGTGCTCATGTTCATCGGTTCGGGGATCAAAAGTTGAGCCTGAAAATGACTCTTGTCGGTCTGAATCATGACCCCCTCCTTGACGACCGGCGCAACGGGCGCCGAGGGAGGCTCCTTCGAGCAGCCTTGTAGGAAGAGCGAGCCGATGAGCAGCAAGCCGACGCTGATGACTTTACGCTCGCGTCGATCTTGTTTCCACCACAGCGTAAAGGCGCGCCCGGCAAGAAACCACAACACCAAGCCAGCAGGAAGCCACATCATCAACCCCCCCAAACGCTGATCGCCGCCCGGTGTCAGTCCCCACACCCGAGGCGCAGCTGCGTAAAAGGTATACAAGACATCTTCTTTGACGGTGATCACTGCACCCAGCGCTTTCATCGGAAAGCTCATCGCCAAGAGGTAGATGAGCTGGGCGCCCCAGCTTAGCGGTGGCATCACCTCAGAGCGGCTCAAAATAGGCCACCAGACCAGCATCGCTGCAGCCATGAACATGAGATGCTCAAGAATGTGGATGTTGTGGTCGATCATCGTCGCGTTGTAGGCGCTCGGGAGGTGAAATGCGATCATCACCCCATTGTAGATCAGGAACGCCCAGACGGGCTTAACCGCCCAGCGAAACACGGACCCGAGCAGGGGCACGCGAAGAACCTGATCCCAAGCCCAGCCAGGAATTCCGGCCAGCATCAACAAAGGCGTGATCAAGGTGATGATCAGATGCTGAAACATATGCACGGAGAAGAGGTAATTATCAGCAAGGTGGTGGACTGGACCGTCTAAGCTGAGCTCGAGCAAAATAATGCTGCTTGCGAAGAAGCCCTTCTCCCATTTGGTCGCCTCTGGACCTAAGCCCCAACGTCGTCGAGCAGGGCCGATCAACCAAACATAAAAGAGGCTCAAGATCGCCAGACCGATCGAGATGCTCGGGTGAAAGTCCCACACAAACCAATCCCACCCGGTAATGACCTCGGTGTTGGTTTGTCCTGAGGCGATCAAGTCTTGATGCAAGCGCCTTGCTTCGACCACGTGAGCGAGCAAAACGGACGATGGCGAGATCACAATATGCTCCGAGGCATCTAGGTTACTTGCGTCCTACCCTTGGTGAGAGCTGCTTTCAACGAAAGCCGACATGCAAAAAATCAAAGACCCCAAGGAGCCCTTGAGGTCTTTGGTAAAAGAAAGCGAGCATCTGGCTCTCTACTTCTTGTAGGTTACCTTGATGTAGTCGAAGACATTTTTAATCTCCGTCTCGCTCAAAACGCCCCGCTGAGCGGGCATTGCGCCGATCTTTCCGACGACACCGTTGGTGATGTTATCGATCAGATGGGCGTCGCCTTCAGCCCAGATTTCAGGGTCGCCAAGGTTCGCCGCCAGGATGTTACCGCCCAGCTCACCCGAACCATTTTTCTGATGGCAGGCGACACAAACCATATTGTAAATCTGCTCACCACCGCGCTCGACCTTGGTGGCGGCGCGAGCTGCTGCCATCTCGGGCGGCAGCGGGCGGATCAGGTTGGTGCCCGGCGGTAACATCGCCGTGTCGTTCAACCGACCCATATCCGGTGCTGAACCCGGAAGCGCTTTGAGGACGGCGATCACCACCATCACGCAGGTGAAGGCGAGGCATAAGACGCCAATGAACAAACGCCTAAAGATGGGTTCATCGAACTTGAGGTGCATGTAGTAAAACACCACCGCAAAGAACTTACCGGCCGACATGATGATCAAGATCGGCTTGAGCCAACCTGATTTATCAAGCGCCTCCGAATAGAAGATCATCCCTGGCAACGCCTGCCACTCGACAAAAGTCACTGCAGCCAAGATGATGATGAGCACGGTGTACAGTTTGAACGAACCGTGCGCTGCGTGGTCTTGACCGCTCATTGCACGAACTCCACCAAGTAGACGATCGTGAAGATCACGATCCAGACGACATCGACGAAGTGCCAGTACAGACCGACGATCTCGAGCTTCTCCGACTGTGCTGGTCCGAGCTTGCCCCGCATCGACATGACGTACATGGACAGCAGCATCATGATGCCGACCGAGACGTGCACGCCGTGGAAGCCGGTGAGGGTGAAGA
>JBDQPD010000105.1:0-12439 GCA_040260805.1 Myxococcota bacterium
CGACAACAACGGTTCGAGTCGTTGCGTGTGGCTTCGCCCCCGTCCGAGGCCCTCGACTGATTTCAGAAAATGGGTGCCAGAGCTTTTGTCGCCACGGCTGCAAAAGGCGTTGCACGTCGAGGTTCACCAAAGGTCATCCCGGCCCGACTTTTGGTCGGGGCAAATTTGGGCAGGCTTTGCCCCTGCGCAGGGTCGAGCTCGTAGGCTGTTCCGAGCGCTTGACCCTGCGCTCCTTCGGGAGTTGAAATGAACGAGTTGCAGGCGCTCGCGGTGTTGGAAAAATCCTACGCTATTAATCTTTGGATGGTACGGCACAGCCTGCGCATGGTGCGTGGTTTGCGCTACACGCTGGGTCAGCGCATGCAAGACTCCGCTATGGGGCTATGCCTCGCATTGACGCAGGCGCGCCATGCCAAGAGGGTGGACCGACCCTTGGCTCGCGCCGATACTCACTTGGATGAACTCCGTTTGTTGGTGCGGATGGCAACGGACCTTGGCGCAATGTCCGAGCGTCAGCATGGCTATGTGAGCGAACACCTTGCCGATGTAGGTCGCCAGCTTGGTGGTTGGCGCAGGCAGTTGGCGTGAGACGTCACCGAGGACTTCTGGACGAAGCGCTGGCTTGGAGCGCCCTGCTGGCGGCAGCTCGACGAGCGCGCCGGGGTAAGGCAGACCGACCCGAGGTCTTACGCTTTCACGCCGCCGAAGCCGATCACTTGATTGAACTCAGAGATGCTCTGCGACAGGGCTCCTGGCGCCCCCAGCCGCCGAAGGTTTTCCATATTCAGACACCCAAGCCGCGCTGGATCAGCGCAGCGCCCTATGCCGATCGCGTGGTGCACCAGATTTTATGTGCACCGCTTGAGCGACTACTCGAGAGCTATTTGCACCCCTTTTGTATGGCGAATCGCAAAGGCAAAGGCGTGGATGCTGCGCTTCGAGTGGCGCGTCGTGAAATGAGACGAAGCAGTCATGTGCTCTGCCTTGATGTGCAGGCTTATTTTGGCTCGATTGATCACGGTGTTTTGAACCAGCAATTAGGGCGATTGATCAAAGATCAGCATTACATCGATTTGTTGTGCAGGGTCATTGATCAACCTGCTCCTATGGGACCGTCGATGTGGTTTGCGGGCGATGATTTGCTGACTGCATGCCGACCGCGTGGTTTGGCGATTGGCAACTTGACGAGCCAGCATTTTGGAAACCTTGTTCTGGCACCCATAGATCAAGCGTGCGCCACAGCCGGGCTGCGCTGGGTGCGGTATGTCGACGATGTGTTGGTCTTTGGTTCACGCCGAGATTTGATCGAGCAGCGCAAAGTCCTTGAGTCGACACTGACGGCGTTACGACTGCGTCAGCACCCGAACAAAACGCGCATCCAGCCAACGACCGAGCCGCTCAAGTTTCTCGGCCTAATTCTGGAACAGACAGGTCGAGTTCGACCGCCTGGACGATCGATCCGTCGCTGGAGGGTTGTGCAAGGCAAGGGACTGCTCATGCGCAGCCGGTCGCCTATGGCTTAGCCTGCGAGCTCGCGCAGCTTAGCGAGCACGTCGTCGGCATGCCCTTTGACCCGCACCTTGGGCCAAGCAGCCGCAAGGTTGCCTTGCGGGTCCACCAAATAGGTGCTGCGCACGGTGCCCATGTAGGTGCGCCCGTAGTTCTTCTTTTCTTGCCAGGTGCCAAAGACGGCGTGGACCACTTTGTCCTCGTCGGCGAGCAGCGGCACCGTGAGGCCTTGCTTGTCGCGAAAGTTGCACTGGCGGCGTACGCTGTCGGTTGAGCAGCCCCACACGGTGCAGTTGAGCGCATCAAACTCGCCCTTGAGGGCGCTAAAGTCCTTGCTCTCGATGGTGCAGCCCGGCGTGCTCGCCTTGGGGTAGAAAAACACCACCACCCAGTTGCCGGCTTCGGCGCTTAGGCTGCGGGTGTTCTCGTCGTCTGCGATGCAGGTAAAATCAGGGACGGGTTGTCCAACTTCAATGCTCATGAGGACTCCTCTAGGCTGTTTTGCCAGCGGCGCACGCCGTTGAGCAGGGCGTCAGCGCTGCTCTGGACGTCGTTGGGCGCTTCGACTTTTTTGAGCCCGCGCACGACCTTGGCGACGTCACGCGTGGCGGTCTGCGCCGAGCGGACCACTGGGTCTTCGGGAGGCGGCGGCTTAAGCCCGAGCGCATCGCGCCCGGTCTGGTCGAGCTCGGCGGCTGCCATACGCCCAACTTTAATCCCCGTGGCGCCGGACTCAAAGACCTCTTTGTGGAGGTTCTGCGCCAGCTCGCCGCCGAGGACTTGTTGCTCCTCGCCGCGGGCTAAGAAGTTGACCGCGTTTAAGTCTGGGGTGGGGGTCTCGACCTGGATCGCCTCGTTGCGATCGAGCCAGCGCGGCTCGTGGCGCTGCATATAATAGGTGCTGCGCAGGAGTTTTTCGACCGTCGAGTAGCGCAGGCCCAGCTCTTTGGCGCAGAAGGTTTTAAAGTCAGAAAACCCCCACTCGCGGTAGGCTTTGCTGCGCTGCACCTTGAGCAAGGTCTGCCCTAAGACAGCCCAGCCCAGCTTAAAGGTGTGGGTCGCGTCGAGTACCTCTTTGTGCGCCGCGTCCAGGTTGCCGGCGTCGCGCTTTTGCGCCAGCCGCTGTAGGGTTTTGCTCTGCTCGAGATCGGCGCTCACCGGCGTCCTCCTCGGCGGCCCCCGCCGCCACCACCGCCGCCGCCACCGCGACGACCACCGCCGCCGCCGCGACGCTCGTCGTCGGACGCGGTGTTGGCTGCGGTCTGCTTTTTGGTGTGCTGGAACATCAGGTAGGCGACCGCCTGGACCCCATCGGGGCTCTCGGTCAGCGCTTCGGCGAGCTTCATGTACTGCTCAAGCGGAACGCCCGCGCTGGCGGCGGTGAGATCGTGGATCACTCGTTCGGCTTGGTTCTCGATAGCCTCGTCATTGTCCGGCATGTCTTTCTCCTCAAACTTTACATTATAACGTTGGGTGACCGTGCGGCGCAGCACCTGCCCCGAGGGGGTCAGCAAGGTGGCGGCGACGCCTTTGCGGCCGATGCGACCGGTGCGTCCAGAGCGGTGCACATACACCTCGGCGTCGCGGCTAAACTCGGTCGCGATCACCGCATCTAAGTTGCGAATATCAATGCCGCGTGCCGCCACGTCGGTGGCGACGAGCAGCTTGGAGCGCCCCTCACGGACCTTCTCGAGAGCCGCTTCGCGCTTGGCTTGGCTCATGTCACCGTGGATCGGCATGCAATCCCACATCTGGCGGCGCAAGAAGGCGCAGACCACGTCCACCTCATCCTTGCGGTTGCAAAAGATGATGGCGTTGGTCGGGGCGATGGTCTCGAGCATGCGCAGCAAGTTGCGGGTCATGCCCACCGACTTGTCGGTGCGGTATAGGTAATGCTCAACGCCCTCGACCGTGCGGGACTCGCCGCCCAAGTCGACGCGCTGGACGTCGCTCATAAAGGCTTTGGCGGCGCGCTCGATGCGCGGCGGCAAGGTCGCCGAGTACAAAAGAATCTGCCGCTCTTTGGGCAGCTTCTTGAGCACGCTGGTGACCTCTTCCCAAAAGCCCATCGAGAGCATCTCGTCGGCCTCGTCGAGCACCGCATGCTTGCACTTGGACAAGTCGATGTTGCGGCGCCTTAGGTGGTCGATCAGGCGACCTGGCGTGGCGACGATGATCTGCGTGCCGCGCTCTAGAGCGTCGATCTGAGGCTCAAAAGAGGTGCCGCCGTAGATCGGCGTGACCTCAAAGTCGTCTAAGCCTTTGGTCAGCCCTTTGAGCTCGCGACAGATCTGCGAGCACAGCTCACGGGTCGGCGCGAGCATCAGCGCGTGCGGCTGGTTGGGGCGACGCTCGGCGTTGGTGAGCTGAGCGAGGACCGGTAAACAAAAGCCGGTGGTCTTGCCCGAGCCCGTTTTGCTCTGGACGACCAGGTCATGCCCTGAGCTCGCCGGTTCCCAGCATGCGCTCTGCACCGGGGTGGGGCCGCCATAGCCCATGTTTTCAAGGCCGGTAAGAAGCACGTCGGGGACGCCGATATCGGCGAAGGTTCCCTCAATGCGATGGGTTTCATCGGAAGCCAAGGTGCTCCCCTTTGTAATCACTGCGCGAGGCAGCTAGCCCAGCAGCGTCTACAAGCCAAGACAATAGCCCTGCACAGGCTGATTCATCGCATCCGGCTTGACCCGGATTTGCTGCACCATGCACACTGTCGAGTCGCCGAGGAGAGCCTATGGACCGCCGCCGTTTTGTCGCCACCACCAGCATCGGGGTCGCCGGTCTCGCCGTGGGCTGCGTCTCGACGGCGCCGGATGAGCCCAAGCCGACCGACGCAGAACAGGCACCGCTCGACGCCAGCGGCGCGGCTCCTGATACGGGCTCAACACCCGTCGACGCCGGTAGCCAAGGGTGCTCGACCACTGGCGCCGACATCGAGGGACCGTACTATCGAGCTGGCGTTCCGGTGCGCTCGGAGCTGAATCTCTATGGCGAGGAGGGCGAAGCTCTAACCCTTCAGGGCGCCGTGACCGATGCGTCCTGCGCACCCATCGCGAACGCGGTGGTGGAGATTTGGCATGCCGACCCGCAGGGTGGCTACGACACCGTCTCCCAAGAAAAACGTTATTACGGCCAGGTAGCTACCGACGCCGAGGGCTTCTACGCCTTTAACACCTTGATGCCGGGTCGTTACCTCAACGGCGACGTCTACCGGCCGGCGCATATCCACATGAAGGTCTTTGTCGGCACACAAGAGCGCCTGACCACGCAGATCTATTTTGACGGCGACCCCTTCAGCGCCGGTGACGCCTTCTTTGAAGCCGAGCGCAGCGTGCCGGTCGAGCGAGGTACCGCTGTTTTTGCGGTGACCGTTTAGACCGCCACCCGGCGCGCCAGGGGCGAAGGCTCCCAGCGCGAGCGCTCGCGAGCGGCCGCGAGAGGTGGCTAGCTTACCAAGCCCAAACCGGCTACACCCCCATTTATACCTGGCTAGGAAGGGCGCGCATGAGAACCCGCACGCTACTGACCACGACGTGTTTGCTGTTGTTCGCTGCTTGCGAAGAGGAACAACTGCGAGCCATCCCCCCGGCAACGATCCAAGCGGACACCTTCCGCCAAAAAGAGAGCTCCAAAGTCGACGTGCTTTGGGTGGTCGACAACTCGCAGTCGATGACGCCGATTCAAGGCCGCCTCGCCGACCGCTTTGTCGCCTTCTTTGCCCAGCTCATGGACAGCCAGGTCGACTACCACATCGGCGTGGTCACCACCGACGTCCCCGAGGAGCAAGGTAAGCTTCGAGAGTACGGCGAAGACGTGAACAACCCAGAGCGCCCGCACGGGGAGCCGCTGCCCAACTGCGGCGGCAACTGCCGCTACATCAGCCGCAACATCAGCTGCGACAACATCGAGCGCACCAACAGCTGCCACGCCCGCAAGGTCTTTGAGAACATGATCCACGTCGGCAACACCGGCGCCAACTACGAGCAAGGCCTGATGGCCGCTGCCTTGGCGCTTGGCTTGACCAACGACGCCGAGGGCACCCCGGTGCCGGTACCCGCAGAAAACGAAGGCTTCTTGCGCACCGACGCCGACCTGCACGTGATCTTTGTCTCCGACGAAGACGACTTCTCGCATGGTCGAGAGGCCTACTGGGCGTCGCGTTACTACACGCGCTTGCTCGAGGGCTCGAAGGGCCCTGGCAACGAGAACAAGGTCACCATCTCGGCGATCGTCGGCGACCCCAAGGCGCCTGACGGCTTAGAGTCGATCGATCTGTGCGCCCACTGGCGCGACGAGGGCGCCAACTCGGGCATTGATTTCCGTTTGGGGCCGCAAAACGATCGGCGCGGCTGCGAGGACAACAACGACCCGGATCGAGCCAACGTGGCTCGGGTCGGGACCAAATACCTCGAGGTCGCCTGCAACAGCGGCGGCGTCTTCGCCTCGATCTGCGACGGCGACTACTCGGTCACGCTAGACACCCTCGGCGCCAACGCCGCAGGCCTTCGCCGGTACTTCCGCTTGAGCCGCCCCGAAGAGATGGAGCTTGGCTGTGACGACGAGCTCGGCTCGGGTGATGACCCCTTCATCGAGTGCGGCACCCGCGACGCCCCGGAGCATGGGCAGCCCCTGTGCGTGTTGGCGGTCGACATTAATGACGTCCCGGCAGGGCCGGTCCCGGTCGCTCGAGATGGCGCCACCGGCTACACCTTTGATCAGGTCAACAAAGCGATCCGCTTTAACGGACAGTTTGTCCCGGCGCCTGACACCGAGGTGTCGGTCACGTACAAGCTCAAGAGCTCCTTTAGGAGTTGTGGAAGCCAATGATCTTTAAGCGAACACTAGCCGCCGTGATGGTCTCAGGTTTGGTCCTTAGTATGCCGAGCGCAGCCTCTGCCGCGCCCAAACCGGTCGAGCGTAAAGTAGACCCCGAAGTGGCGAAGAAAAAAGAAGAAGAAGCCAAGGCAGCTGCCGAGAAAGCAGCCGCCGATCAGGCCGCGGCCGAGAAGGCTGCGCTTGAGAAGGCTGCCGCCGACAAGCTCGCCGCAGAAGCCAAAGCCGTCGAGGACGCCAAAGCCGCCGAAGAGCAAAAGAAGAAAGACGAAGCCGAGGCTGCGGCGGCCGCCGCTAAGGCTGCCGAGCCGCCCAAGGGGACGCCAACCTGGGCGTACATGCTGGCGCCGGACAGCCAGCCTGAGCATGTGCTCTTGATGCAAGCCTCGCTGGCTAAGGGCGTCGCCGCTAACGACAAGCTGCACACGGTCGACGCCGACATCTCGGCGCTCCCCGCTGAGCTGCAGGCTGCCTTGAACGACGGCTGCCGGGTGAGCTCTTGCCGCACGGCGTTGCTCGCGGCGCTCAAGGTGCCGCAGGGCTTGATCGTCGAGACCAACGCCAGCGGCTCGTCGCTGACCTTTACCTTGTTCTCGTCAAGCGGAGACACCCTGGGCCGAAGCACTGGCAGCTGCATCGGCTGCATCGAGGACGAAAAGAAACGCGACCTGGTGGTGGGTGAGATGGTGCAAGACTTGTACATTAAGACCGAAGCCAAGACCCTCGCCGAAGCCAACGCTGAGGCGGCGGTCACGGTCGAGTCAGCGACGGCCGCCGCCGCTTCGATCGGCGGCAAAGGGCCGCTGGCTCGTGGCGTCCAAAAGCGCCGCGCCCCGAAGGTGCGTCGAAACACTGTGGTCAAGTGGGTGCCGAGTGTGTGGACCTATGCTGGGGCTGGGACCTTGGCGGCGGCGAGTGGTGGTTTGTTGATCGCCGCCTCGAGCGCGCACAACACCTACATCAAGGCGATTAATGAAGAGCGTGGCCCAGGCGAGATCGATGGTATTGCGTCGGCTGGTCAGGCGCGTGAAGTGATGGCGTACACCTCGTTGGTGTTGTCCGCTGGAGTGGTGGTGGCTTCTTACGTACTCGAACAAAAGGAGGTGGCGAAATGAGACACCTTCTGATCGCCTGTGCCCTGATGACCGTGTCCGGTTGCATGAACTGGGAGATGCATAAACTCGAAGACGGCTGTCAGGTCGACAGCCAATGCGGCGAGTTCATGTACTGCGAGACGGTGACCGGCAGCTGCCGCTGCCAGGACGACCGCGGCTGCGGTTTGGACGAGTTCTGCAACTCACAAAACTTCTGCCAGGTCCGCTCGGGCTGCTTGTCCAATGAGGACTGCCCGATGCTCGAGCTCGATGGACAACAAGTCGAGCGAATCTGCGATATTCGTCGCAGCCAGTGCATCCCGCTGCCGGGTTGCGGCGTCGACGCCGATTGCCTCTTTGGTAACCTCTGCGCCACCAACCAGACCTGCATCCCGGGCTGCCGTGACAACGGCGACTGCCCCTTAGGACAGATCTGCAACAGCGGCCAGTGCAGCGCCGACCAGTGCCTGACCAACGCCGACTGCGACCCAGGCGAGCGCTGCAATTCGGGCGAGTGCACGATCGATGACCGTGGGCCCTTTTGCCGACCCTGCCAAAACACCCGCGACGAGCCACCCGAATGCGGCGACTACGCCAACTACTGCCTGATCGATACCTCATCGCAGAGCGGTTACTTCTGCGGCGTGGACTGCGCTCGTGGTCAGGAATGCCCCAAAGGCTACTCCTGCAACAACGTGCGCATCGTGACCTCGGTTCAGTGCTCGGTCTCGGCTTGTGTCGACGGCTTCTGCCGCGGCGCCAGCGCTGGCTTCGCCTGCGCCGCCGACACCGACTGCGAGAACCCACGGCCTCGTGGCACCTGCCCGAAAGAGGGGATGGAGTGCCGCGGCGGCGAGGGCGCTCAGCGCGCCTACTGCTCGTGCGTCGATGATTCGGATTGCCCGCGTGACGAATGCCGCGACGCGTCGATCACCGAGAGCTGCAACGGCGGCGTCTGCTCGGTCAGCGGCGATGAGTGTGGAAGCTCAGCGGATTGTCCGGGCAACCGCCTGGGTCACTGCCTGATCTCCGGACATCGCTGCTACGACAACATGGACTGCGACCTGATCGCTTGTGTTGAGGGTGGCTGCTTGATCGGCCGCAACTGCGCACCCGAAGAGGGTCTGAGCTGTCGGGACATGCCGCAGTAAGGGGAGCCCTTAGTGTTGCGCTTGAGCGGCGAGCTGGCGCGCCTGGTGCTCTTTGATCAGCGCGTCTTGGATCTTACCGACCTCACCGTCGAGGATACCGGGCAGGTTGTGCACCGTTAAGCCGATGCGATGGTCCGTGACCCGGTCCTGAGGATAGTTGTAGGTGCGGATCTTCTCGCTGCGATCACCCGAGCCCACCATCGCTTTGCGATCGGCGGCTTGCTCGGCGTGCTTGCGCGCCTGGTCGGCTTCGTAGAGTCGAGCGCGCAGCACCGAGAGCGCTTTGGCTTTGTTCTTATGCTGTGACTTCTCGTCTTGGCAGATCACGATCACGCCGGTCGGCTCGTGGGTGAGGCGAACGGCTGAGTCGGTGGTGTTGACCGACTGACCACCGGGACCCGACGCACGAAAGACATCGATGCGGACATCGCCCATGTTGATGTCGAAATCGGCTTCTTCGACCTCGGGCAGCACCGCGACCGTGCACGCTGAGGTGTGAATACGGCCCTGGCTCTCGGTCTTGGGCACACGCTGCACCCGGTGGGTGCCCGCTTCCCATTTGAGGTGTCCAAAGGCCTCGGTGCCGCTGATCCTACCGATGATCTCTTTAAAGCCGCCAGCGGTGCCCTCTGACGACGAGACCACCTCCATGCGCCAGCCTTGTGTGCGATCGACCAGACGTTGGTACATGCGGAACAAGTCGCCTACAAAGAGGCTGGCTTCGTCGCCGCCGGTGCCGGCGCGGATCTCGAGCAGGCAGTTGCGGTCGTCGTCGGGGTTGCGTGGCAGCAAGGCCAGCTGCAGCGCCTCGGCCAGTTCGCTCAAGCGAGCGTTGATCGTCTCAAGTTCAAGCTGCGCCATCTCGACGAGCTCGGCGTCGTCGTCTTGAGCCAGCAGCTCAGCCTCTTCTTTTTGCTCGAGCAAAGACTGCTGCTCTTCGGCGAGTCGAGCGATGGGCTCAAGCTGCTTTTGGGTGGTGACAATTTGCCGGTAGGCTTTGGGGTCCGATGCGATATCGGGGTCGCCAAGCTGGGCGGTGAGCTCAGCGTATTGGGCTTGGATCTCGGCGATGCGTTCTTGCATAGGTCAAAAAACCAAAGACCTGCCCAGAGCGTGGGCAGGTCCTAAAGGTTCGAATAAAGTCGCTACTTAGCGGCTTTGGAGTAGCGACGACGGAAGCGCTCGACGCGACCCTCGGCATCGACAAGCTTTTGCTTGCCGGTGTAGAACGGGTGACAAGCCGAGCAGATATCGACGGTGTAGCTGCCCGCTGTGGAGCGAGTCTCGATCACGTCGCCACAGGCGCAGCTGATCGACGCAGCTTTAAGTTCAGGATGGATACCAGCACGCATAGCGGCCTCCTTCATTAGGGCGGCGATCCCTAGGCATGGCCCTCAAGGGCGTCAAGTAAAAACCACTCGATAACAAAGCCTGGCCGGGGATTTTATTCTTGTTTCTTAGTTTGCCGATTTGGGATTGAGTTGCAAAGTGTGACATGAGTCACAGTAAGCCATCTCACGCTCGCTCACTTGCAGGGGTACGGTGGTCTAGAAGGACGAACCCAGCTCGTGTGTGGCTTACTCGGCGTACTGACCGCCGATCCAAACAAAAGACCCGACGCCGCCTTGCTGAGGCGGTATCTCGAACCTTTAGTTCCTCGAGGGCCTGATCATCAGGCTGTACGGGTCGAGCCTGGTTTAGGGTTTGGACACACCCGCTTGGCGGTTCTGGATCTGGGCGAACAAGCCAACCAGCCAATTGGTGCGGGCGACGCTGGCGAGCTGGTCTTTAACGGCGAGATCTATAATTTCGCGGCGCTGGGCGAAGCCCTAGACGACTCACGCTACGAGCGCGCTGGCGACACTCGAGTCCTGCATGGTTATCTGGCGCGGCATGGCGCCCAAGCCGACCTGAACCAGCTTGAGGGAATGTTCGCCTTTGCCTTTTATGAACGCGCCGAAGAGCGGCTGGTTTTAGCGCGCGATGCGATGGGTCAAAAACCGCTGTATTACGCCAAGATCGACGGCGATTTATGGTTCGCGTCGGATGCCGCGCCGCTGCGCCTCGCCATGGGCTCCTCGAGTCTGGATCTTGGCGTGCTGTCGGCCTGGTTTGCCATGGGCGCCACCGACCTCGCCACCGGCGAGAGTTTGTTTGAGGGGGTCCATGTGCTGCCTCCTGGGCATCGTCTGATCATCGATCGCGACGATCTGTTCGATGACGAGCTGCCACCGATTGAGCGTTGGCATCGATTTGATGACGCACCCAGCGATGGAGCGCAGGCGATCGCTGCGCTTGAGGACTCTGTACGAGCCCGTTTGGTGAGCGAGGTGCCGCTGGGTGCAATGCTCAGCGGTGGCGTCGATTCAGCGCTTCTGGTGAGCTTGATCGCAGTTCATCGATCGCTCGATGGATTTAACACCTTTGCGGTCGGTTACGAGCGCGCCGCGGGTGATCTCCACTGGGCTCGCAAAGTCGCCAATGATCTGGGTGTGGAGCACCATGAGCTTTTGCTCGATAGGCGCACCTACCTCGACCTGATTGACGATTCGGTCGAGGCGCTTCAGGCGCCGCTGACCTTTGGTAATGAGCCCGCTTTGCTCGCCTTGTGTCGTTTGGCGCGCGAGAAGGTCACCGTAGTGGTCGGCGGTGAGGGCGCTGATGAAGCCTTCGGCGGTTACCGGATTCTTTTTGGCGCCGCGTCGTGGCGGCGCCGAGTAGCGGCTTTCGAGCGAGGCCTCATCGATCAAAAGGGTCGTGAAGCGATCCACCGGTCCTTCGGTTTCTTGCCGCCTTCGGGTGAGAGCGACTTCTTCTTGAACCTGTATCATTGGTTCAATTTTGCCGAACGCAACTTCTTGTTTCGCCCAGAGTTCAAAGAGCAGATCGGTCATGACCAGTCGCTCTTTGGACACGTCGATAAGCTCTTTTCTTGGGCGCCGGACCAGTCGGACTTGACGCGGATGCAAGGGGTCTTCCTCAAGGGGCATCTGCCGCGTCTGCTTCGACGACTTGACGCGATGAGCATGAGCTGTGGCTTAGAGGCTCGGGCGCCCTTCTGCGCACGAACCTTAGTCGATACGGGCTTGGGCTTACCACAGTCTGATAAGCTCGAACCCCATTTTGGTTCCGATCTGACCTTGGCTGAGAGTTTGATCGGCGTAGAGGGTAAAACCATCTTGCGCGCCGAAGCCAAGCGTCGCGAGCTTGCGGTATGGAACCGCCCCAAGAGCCCCTTTGCGGCACCTTTTCTCGCCTGGTTTGGGCCGGAGCATCGGTCCCATTGGGAGCCTGAATTGTTTCGTCCTGGAGGCGTTGAGCGGTTCATCGATCCTGATCAGATGAAGATCTGGATCGATCAAAGCGAAGGGGTGAACATCGCCTTTAAGGTCTGGCAGCTGTACAGCTTAGGCCGCTTTTTAGACGTGCACTCGGTGTAGCTACTCGACCGCCACGACATCGGGTTCGGGGGTCTCTTCACCTGCCATTGCTGGGATTTGCTTTGGCGCTTTGGGCGACTGCAGGCGGTGGACTTGCAGGACCATCCGCGTGGTCGGCGCAAACTCCACCGCGACCATGTCACCGCTGGTGATTTGACCGCTAATTCTTTTGGGGACGTCGAACTGCTCGCCTTTGACGATCAGGAAGCCCGAACCCACCGAATCCACGCTGGCGCTCAACCCGGCAGCCACACCACCCTTAAGATCGGCGCGGTGATTCGAGGTCGCGCCTTCGGTAAATCCGGCCACTGCGATCGGAATGAGTACAAAGAGCGCAAACAAGGTCACGTCGCCTATGCTGCCTTGACCCATGATCCAAATGACGATGCGCCAACCCAGCAGGATCGCCCAGATC
>JBDQPD010000119.1:0-9515 GCA_040260805.1 Myxococcota bacterium
CTCAGGCTCGCTCCCTGCGCTGAACCGGCGATCTCAAAGTGGATGTTTTCACCCTCAAGACCACCGCGCTCACTGTTCGAATAAAAGACCTGGAGCATCAACGACTCACCTAAATCGCCGGTTAATTGCGACTCATGTGTGAGCGATAGGCTCCAATTGGTCGGTCCTGCATCCGCTGAGGCTTCAGGCTTGTCTTCACTGCAAGCTCCCAGCATTGCGAACAGAAGTAGGGCGTAAGCACAGCGAAACAACATCTCGACTCCAACGCCTAGCCTGGCTGATGAATCAGCAGCGCTAGTTCAATTAGTTCATAACCTTTGGTTGACCTGAGCGCGCATCGGTCGTTTATCGGGGTCTATGAGAATTGCCCATTTAACCGACCTTCACATCACCAAGCTCCCGCCATCTCTTGCCGGATTGTTTGACCGCCGCATCAGCGGCTCGCTGAATCTTCGGTTCTCAGGTCGGGGCGATCGCTACCGGCAAGCCGATGAGCGTGGGCGATATGCGGTCCAGCAGATTATCTCTGAGGCTCCAGACGCCGTGGTTTTTGGGGGCGATGCGACGAGCTTGAGCGAACCCGAGGAGTTTGAGCGCGCCGCCGAGGTGCTCGCCCCGCTGCTCGAACTCGGGGTTCCCTGCTTTGCGCTCGCTGGAAACCATGACCGCTACACCATCGCCGCGGAGCGCGAGCGGCGCTTCGAGAAGACCTTCTCAGACTGGCAGTTGATGAGCTCGGAATGGGATTCCGTCGAGATCAAAGGGAGCACGGTTCATTTTGTCGATACAGCCCGAGCTAACCGGCTCGTTTGGGATAGCCGAGGACGTGAGCTCTCGCTCCCTAGCCGCCCTCCCGCGTGGGTCTTTGCGCACTATGCGATCATTGACCAACGCGCTCAGCCTGATCACAAATGGCACGCTCTGAGGAACGAGTTCGAGGTCCGCACCACCTTACGTGATGGCCCCGGAACAACATGGTGCTGTGGTCATTTGCATCGGAGCTTTGCCTCTCGCGCTGGGGGGTTGATCCAGTTCTGTGCAGGTTCTGTCGGCGGCCCCAAAGGTCACTGGCAGATGCTCGAAGTCGACGAGCAGGGGGTCCGCCGGCGTGCGTGGAGCAAAGACGGCCCCGGGCGCATCAGCAAGCTCCGCTGAGCCTCACTTAAACAGTGCGTCCAAGGCGCTCAGTGCTGCCTCTTTTTCGTCATCGCCAGCTCGCTCACCCTTCTGCATCGAAAAATGCCCGCAGAAGTTCCGCGCTTGGCGATCTGGTATGTATTCCGAGGTCGGCTCGCGGCAGTTGTTGTGCGAACCCACATCATAGTGGGTGCAGTTCAAACAGCAGTGAACGTCCGCTTCACAATGATGGCATGATTCTCGAAAGCCCACTCGGACTTCAAGCTCAAGCTCGCCATGACAAGCGTGACAAAAGTAGGTTGGATCTTCGGTGAGCATGATCTGCCCCTTCCACAGCGCAACGAAAGCTGTGCATTGCAGAAAACCACTTCCTCTCCAAGGAGGCAACCGTTGAGCATTCATCTCATTGCGAACCGCTTCGCCGGCAAAGGGCTCCGATTTTTGGAACGAGAACTCAACGAGATCGACGACATCACATGGCACGTGCCTGAGAGCGTCGAAGCGGCGACAGAGACACTGCAAAGCCTCAGAGGGCAGTGCGAACGCTTAGTAATCGCTGGTGGTGATGGATCCTTTCATCTCGCCAGCCGTATTTTGGGTGACGGTGCATCTCCCGATCAAGTGGTCGGCTTCATCTCAACAGGGACGGGTAGTGATTTCATGCGCAGTTTTGCGTCAGGAACGCTGCAGACTCAGATTCAAACGGCGTTCAAAGGAAGCTCTAAGCCGTTTCGGCCTGGCCAGGTTCAAAGCAAAGAAGGCTTTTGTGCGTTTACGAATGTCGCCTCTTTGGGGGTCAGCGCAGCGGTGGCGCATGCGGTCGAAGGATACCTAAAAAAGCTCGGTGCCTTCGGGTATACCGTGGCGATGGTCCAAGGTATTTTAACCTACCGCTCAACGCCGATGACCGTCCATGTTGATGGAAAACTGCTGATGGAAGGTTTGGGTTATCTGACTGCCGTAGGATGCGGACGCTACTTTGGTGGTGGTAAGAAGATCACACCAAACGCTGATCCGATGGGCAATCTCTTGCATGCCGTAGCTGTCAAAGACGAAGGAATCCTCGCCACCCTCAAAGCCACACGACGTCTCAACGAGGGCGAGCACATCAACTTGTCGCTGTGCGAGCATGCGGTCGGCGAAGAGATTCGCATCGAAGGCGAAGGCTTGCGATCCGAGCTCGACGGCGAGCTCGGCCCGCACGGAAACCTAACGATTCGACGTGGGCCCGTGGCGTTCCAGTTGGCTGTGCCTCCAGAGTGAGCTTACGCCGATCTCTACTGCTGACTGAAGCGCTCGATGAGCGAGGCAGCTACGCTTTAGGCAGTTTTTTACTGCTGATCTCGACGCTGATGTCACTGGCCGTGCCGTGGACTCTGAAACTGGCTGTTGAGCGGCTGGAAGATCAACCCCTTGAGGCGATCCCATATGCCTTTGTCCTAATCGGTCTAGCCCTCGTTCTTGGCGTCGTTCGAATCTACTCGCGCATCTATCTGTTCGATCCTGGCCGGCGCGTAGAGTACCGTTTGCGGGCTCGAATATTTTCGCAGGTCCTCGGGCAATCCCGGCAGTTCTTTCGCCGATATCCGGTCGGCGAGGTGATGAGTCGGGCGACGACGGACTTGGGTCAAGTTCGCCTCTTACTCGGGCCCGGCGTGATGGGCGTGATGAACGCTCTGTTTGGTTATGCGGGAGCGCTGGTTGCCTGCCTCAGCATTTCGCCATCGCTGACGCTGGTCACACTGCTACCCTACGTCGCTGTTTTGTTGATGCTCAGCGCTTTGGCGCGCCAACTGGGCAAACGCTTTCAAGCTCAACTGGCTCAAACCGGTCGGCTCACTCGCTTCTTACAAGGCGCAGTCAGTGGCGTGGCGCTAATTCGCGCCCACGCCGAGGAAGCTCCGATTACGCTGCGTTTTGATCAGCATAATGAGGCGGTCCATGACGCCGGCTGGCAAGTGTCCAAGATCAGGGCGCTGCTGTTTCCTTTGATGGGTGTTGTGACCAGTATCGGCGCCATGTTCGCGCTCCTCTTTGGTGGCCGAGCGGTGGTTCAAGCACAGATCACCCTCCCCGAATTTATCGCCTTTGCCGGTTATCTGCATCTCTTAGCGGCGCCCACCATCTCTCTGGGTTGGGTGAT
The DNA here is from genome assembly GCA_040260805.1 of Myxococcota bacterium. Classification (GTDB taxonomy): domain Bacteria; phylum Myxococcota; class UBA4151; order UBA4151; family UBA4151; genus CACGMS01. Next base: position 3,281 of record JBDQPD010000119.1, read on the forward strand.
TGCGATCGTAGCGCGCGGCAAAGCGGCATGGACTCGTCTCAACGAGCTCCTAACCCTCGAGCCGGCGATCCTTGAAGCGCCGCAAGCTAAAGCTCCTGCACATCGCGCCGGCGCCTTGAAGTTGGACAACCTGACCTTCACCTATCCAGGGGATGAAGAGGCCGTCCTTCACGGCATCAACATCGACGTGGCTGCGGGGGGAATGCTTGGCGTTGTGGGACGCGTCGCCAGCGGCAAGACGACCCTAGCGCGGCTGATCACTCGGCTAGAAGAGCCCCCTGAGGGTAGTATCTTACTCGACGGTCAACCGGTTGAGCGCTGGCCTTTTGCTGATTTACGGGCGCAGATCGCGGTGGTTCCACAAGAGATCTTCTTGCTCACTGATCGCTTGGATCGCAACCTTGCGCTCGGTCGCCTCGATGCACCGCAACACGAGATTGAAGCGGCTACAACGACCGCCGAATTGCATGACGACATCATGACCTTTGCCGAAGGCTATACCACCGAGGTTGGCGAGCGAGGGATCACGCTCAGTGGTGGTCAAAGGCAGCGAACGGCGATCGCTCGAGCGCTCCTGCACCGAGGTAAGATCCTGATTCTTGACGACTGCTTGAGCGCAGTGGACGTGGCGACCGAGCGGCGGATCATCGACCACCTGCGCGATGAAGCGACGAAACAGACCACCGTGGTCATCTCGACCAGGCTCTCGGCGGTGGTCGATGCAGACGAGATCATCGTTTTGGATGAGGGTCGTATCGAAGAGCGAGGGCGTCACCTCGAGCTTCTGCGCTCGAACGGTCTTTATGCTCGGCTTTGGTCTGAACAAGCTCAGTCGGAGGAGCCATGAATCAGCCGACGCATGAGCACCGCGACGAGCGCCTCAGTGATCTAACCGATCCACAGCTTATCGCGCGGCTGTGGACTTATATGAAGCCGCACCGTGTGTTTCTGGTGATCGCGCTGATTTTATATGCGCCGATCATTGGCGCCATGATGATTGAGCCCTGGCTGATCGGCGAAGCGATCGATGCCTACTTAAAAGGCGAGGGAAGCAGCGCAGACCGGCTCGCCGGCATCACTCGTTTTGGCTTGATCGGTGTCGCCGTCGCCCTCGGCGGTGCCCTGGCGATGGGCTTGCAACAGCTGTGTCTGCAGCGGCTTGGACTGAACACCCTGCGAGACCTTCGGCGCACCACTTTTGACAAAGCAATGCGGCTCGATTTGAAGGTCTATGACCATGAGCCCGTCGGCCGCGTCATGGCGCGCATGACCAACGACATCGACAGTCTGTCGGAGGTCTTTGCATTTGGTGCGGTCGGTATGGTCGCCGACCTCATTTTGTTGAGCTGCGTCACGGTCTGGCTGTTTATTCTCGACTACAACTTAGCCGGTCGTGCGATGTTGGTCGTCCCCCCACTCCTCCTGATCATGAGAGTCTTTCAGAAGTATGCGCACAACACCTACGGGTCGCTTCGACGACGCTCGTCGGCGCTTAACGCCTACCTTCAAGAGACACTCAACGGGCTCACGACGGTCCAACTCTTTGCCGCAGAGCCCTATTTAGAGTCGCGCTATGACGTACAAAATAAGGGCTTTCGTGACGCCGCGTTCGATACAATTCGCTACGATGTCACCTTATTTGCTGTGATTGAATCCATTGGCACCGTCTCGACGGCCTTTATCATCTGGTACGGAGCAGGAGCGCTCGACCAGGGTCTCGTCTCCCTTGGCTTGCTGATCGCCTTCTCAGAGTACATGCGTCGATTCTTTACCCCGCTGCGCGACTTAGGCAGCAAATACGCCATGCTGCAGGCAGGCTTTGCGTCAGCCGATCGGGTTTTTGGGCTGCTGGACACCCCCATCACGCTCGGCGACCGAACCGACGCCGTCGCGCTGAGCGAGCCGATCGAGCAGCTTAGACTTGAGGGCGTGAACTTTCACTACCTTGAGAATGAGCCAGTGCTGCGAGGTATCGACTTTGAGCTCACGCGGGGCGAGCGCGTCGCCGTTGTCGGACGAACCGGCTCCGGTAAATCCACCTTGCTCGCCCTCTTGCTCCGGTTTCGTGCACCTCAAGAAGGCCGAGTAACGGTCAATGGTTTGGACCTCAACATGATCGATGCGGCGAGCTTGAGGCAGCGGCTCGGAGTCGTTCAGCAAGACAGCTTCTTATTCGCTGGAACCTTGGAGCAAAACATCACGATGGATGCTCCAAAGGTCGATAAAGATCGGCTGGCGCTGGCTTTTCAGGCTGGTCACCTCGACGAGGTACAAAAGCGACTCAGCGCCCGCCGGGGTCAAAGTAAAATTGATGAAAACGACCCCGAGATTATTGAGGGAGGAAGCAACCTCTCGGCTGGGGAGCGTCAGCTCGTCGCAATGGCGCGAGCTCTTTATCGCAACCCTGAGGTCCTGCTTCTCGATGAAGCGACAGCCAATATTGATCAAGAGACCGAGCGCCTCTTGACGGCGACCACTGAAGCCTTACTCGAAGGACGCACCGCGCTGGTGATTGCGCATCGCCTGAGCACGGTTGAGAAGGCCGACCGCATTGTCGTTCTCGACGCCGGAAGGGTCGTCGAGAGCGGCAGCCCGCAGGAGCTTCTCGAGCGCGGCGGAGCCTACGCCGATCTGGTCGCTCATCACCGCGCACTAACCGAAGCCTGATCTGACGTTTTATTGGCCTGGATGTGCGTGCACTTTCAGGGCAGATGAGGATCCGAACTTTTCGGGGACAGCTATGCCGACCACCGTCAGTGCATCCAATGGCAAACAAAAGGCTAAGCGCAACGGCAAAGCGGGCAAGACCCGCACCGGACTTACCCTTCACAGTCCGTCAGCGCTGCGAGAGCTGCCGATCCCTAAGCGGTTCACCAAGGCAGACTGCTTAGCGATTTATCGAAACATGCTGATGTCTCGATTGATCGATGACCAAGAGGTCAAACTCAAACGCCAATCGAGGATCTACTTTCAAATCTCGGGTGCTGGTCATGAGGGCCTCCAGACCGCTGTGGGTAGAACGCTCGTTCCAGGACGGGATTGGGCGGTAGGCTACTATCGTGATCGTGCCTTGATGTTGACCTTAGGTTATGACGCCGAAGCCAACATGAAATCGGCGCTTGGCACCCCTGATGAGCCCAGCGGAGGCGGCCGCCAGATGCCGGTTCATTTCGGCTCAAAGAAGCTCAAGATTCTGAACAAGTCCTCCTGCACGGGAACCCAGTTCTTGCACGCCGTAGGTGCCGCAGAGGCGGGTCGTTACCTCGAGTTCCTCAAGGCTCAAGGGATCTCCGAGGGGCTAGAAGATAGCCACCCTGACGAGGTGATCGTCTGCTGCACCGGAGACGGAGCGACCAGCGAAGGCGAGTGGTGGGAGGCGCTCAACACCGCCACCAACCTCAAGCTACCCGTGGTCTTCGTCGTTGAAGACAACGGTTATGCGATTTCGGTGCCCCGTGAGGTCGGAACCAGTGGGGATTCGATCTCACGTCTGTTTGGTGATTTTCCCAACCTCAAATGCGTAGAGGTCGACGGTTGTGATCCGATCGGCGCTCAGTTGGCGGCAGAAGAAGCCGTTGCGTGGTGCCGGCAAGGCAAGGGCCCGGCGCTCATCCATGGACACGTCGTCCGGCTCTACAGCCACTCCATGAGCGACGATGAGACCATGTATCGAACCGAAGCCGAGCTAGAGCTCTCCAAAGGGCGCTGCCCGGTCGAAAGCTTCGGCGAGCGGTTGCTCGGCAAAGGCGTTTGCAAGCAATCGGATCTGGACTCTGTCCGCAGCTCGATCCTCGCCGAGATCGAGGCGGGCCTAGCGGCAGCAGAGGCGAGCCCAGATCATGATCCCGAGTCGGTCTTCGACCAGGTCTTCAGCCCAGATAATGATGGGACGGAATCCCTCTACGACGTCGCTCCAGAGACCGAGGGCGCCGATAAGGGCATGGCGGATTTGATCAACGATGTCCTGCACACCGAGATGAAGCGGGACCCTCGAATCGTAGTCTTTGGAGAAGACGTCGCCGACATCAGCCGCGAGGAAAACCTCGAAGAGCTCAAAGGCAAAGGCGGAGTGTTCAAGCTCACCGCCGGACTGCAGCGCAGCTTTGGAAAAGAGCGTTGCTTTAATAGTCCGCTCGCCGAGGCGAATATTATTGGTCGGGCAGTGGGTATGGCGATGCGTGGTCTTCGCCCGGTCGTAGAGATCCAATTCTTCGACTACATCTGGCCCGCCATGCAGCAGCTTCGCAACGAGCTAGCCACGACCCGCTGGCGTTCCAACGGTGACTACATCGCGCCCGTCGTGGTGCGAGTGCCCTACGGCGGCTACCTCAAAGGCGGCGCCATTTACCACAGCCAGACGGGCGAAACGCTGTTCACGCACACACCGGGCCTTCGGGTGATGATTCCCTCGAGCGCTCAGGATGCGGCGGGTCTATTGCGGACCGCTATTCGCTGCGATGACCCGGTCATGATGCTTGAACCGAAGCACCTCTACCGTCAGACCTACAACAAAGCGCCTAACCCCGGCCCAGAGTTCACCATCCCCTTTGGGCAAGCCAAAACGCTGCGCCAAGGAACCCAAGCAACGATCGTCACTTTTGGTAACTTGGTTCGGCGCGTTCAAGAGGCGCAGCGACAGCTCGAAGCCGAGGGCATCGATCTGGAGATCTTAGATCTACGAAGCGTGAGCCCCTGGGATCAAGAAGCCGTGCGCGCCTCGGTTCAAAAGACCAACCGGCTTGCGGTGATCTATGAAGACAACAAGAGCTGGGGAAGTGGCGCTGAGGTCGCTGCATGGGCAGCAGAGGAGCTCTTTGACTGGCTCGATGCGCCGGTCCTTCGGCTCGCTTCTACGGACACCTTTGTCGGTTACCACCCGGATCTCGAGGATCGTATCCTGCCGCAGGTTCCCGATGTCATCGAGACCATTAGAAAGCTGCTGAGTTACTGAGTCACACCGGGTTGTTGATGTCGATAAACTGGGCATCGTAACCTTGGGCGCACAAATGCCTGGCGAGCCCTTTGGGCCCGAAGCGTTCCGTCCGATGGTGACCGCCAGCGACAAAGGCGATTCCAAGCTCTTGTGCCTGAGCCTGAGTCCACTCCTCGGCTTCGCCCGACAGGTAAAGGTCCAATCCCTCTTCGGCCGCTTCGACGATATGGTTAGCGGCGCCGCCGCTGCACAAGCCGATGGTTTTAATGGGACGCTTTAGGTCACCGAAAGCGAAGTTGACGCCACCGAGCCCCTCGCGCAAACGCTCGATTAAGATGCCGAACTCAACGGGTTCACGAAGCGCTCCTTTAAACCCGATCGATGTTCCCGAATACACCGCGAAGTCTTCTCGCTGCTCCAATTCAAGAAGATCGGCTAATCCGGCGTTGTTACCCACCACAGGGTGAGCATCGAGCGGCAAGTGATAACCGGCAACGCTCAAGCCGCCGGCAAAGCATCGCTGGACTCGATCACCAAACATCCCCGTCAAGCGTTCGCACCGACCCCATAACCAGCCGTGATGGACTAAAAGCAGCTGCGCCTTCGCATCGAGTGAGGCTTCAATCGCAGCCCGGTTTGCGCTGACCGCACAAACGATCCGCTCCACTTCGCCGCCCGCATCAAGTTGCAGCCCATTCAAGCTCGCATCTTTAAAGCGGTCGATCTCCAAAAACTTATCCAGATCCGAACAGATCGTTGAAGCAGTAGCCATGGTCACTCCTAAGGGTCAGACTCGATCGAGGCGGCGCGTGGTGTCAATCACTGGGCAAAGGGAAGCTCATCTCATCGGCGGGGCCGGTAAAGCGTGGAAACCGCCACCTTGAGATGGTTTGGCGAACGCATTGAGCCGCTGCTCCGGTCAAGCCAGCAACTCGAATGTCAAAGGCAGCGCCGTTGGGCTTAATCCGAAAGCGAACAAGCGCCTCAGCCTTTTGTGTCGTCCCGCAGGCTTTCAGGGGGCCGAGTTCGCGCTCAAGAACCGCTGCCTTTTGATCACTCGTCAAACGAAAGCTGCCCTTTTTCAAAAGCAAACGCTGGCGGCGCTGCCGCTCTTGTTCTTGCTCGTTGGCACCTTTGGGCTCAATCCGCTTGTTGCGAGCTTCTCGAATCTCGGTCACCGCATTTTGTCCTGCGCGAGGCCAGGTCACGACACGCCATGTCAGCACGATGAATAAGGGAACGCCAAGCGCCATCATCAGCAAGCGGCGCTGATTACGTCGCACGGCGACGGCAACCGGAGAG
>JBDQPD010000090.1:0-14197 GCA_040260805.1 Myxococcota bacterium
GTCGTAAGGTGCTAGTGGAGCCCTTGTCATGTCTTTGAATATTGCTGTGCTGTACGGCACCGAAACCGGTAACGCTGAGTACTGCGCTGATATTTTAGCCGATCGCCTTCGGGATGAAGGCCTCAGCGCTAAATCGATCGATATGGAGAACTTTGACCCCAAAGAGCTCGAAACTCAGCGCGTGGTTTTGATCGTCACGAGCACCTACGGAAACGGCGACGCTCCGAGCAACGCAGAGGAGCTTCTTGAGTACGTTCAAAATGAAGATCTCCAGCTCAGCCAGCTGAACTTTGGGGTCTGCGCACTCGGCGACAAATCGTTCACGCACTTTGCTCAATGCGGCAAAGACTTTGAGACCGCCCTGCTGCGCTGCAAAGCGAAGCCTATGTTTGATAGGGTCGACTGTGACGCCCACTTCGAGCCTGAGTTTGAAGCCTTTACAGACACCGCAGTGGATTACTTGGTGACCCACAAGGATCAGCTCGAGAGTGGCGCCGCCGCAGCGGCGCCAGAGGATCAAGCGCAGGCCACTCCCGCGCCGCCAGCCGAAGCTAAATCTTGGACTCGTGATCGACCCTTTAGGTCAGCCATCGTCGCCAAACGTTTGTTGTCAAAGCCCGGCTCGAACAAAGAGACCATGCATTACGAGTTCGACCTCTCAGGGTCGGACATTGAGTTCGAGGTGGGGGATTGCTTTGGAGTGCATCCGACCAATCGTGCCGTGGACCGAGCCGCTGTGCTTGAGGCGCTCGGATGCAGCGGCTCTGAACCGGTGGTTTGGCAGCAAGAGGAGTCGACGGTGGGCGCCGTCCTTGAGCTCACGTGCTTGCAGCAAGTCACCGTCGCGCTCGGGCAGCTGCTGGCGACGCAAGGGTCAGGTCCAGCAGCGACCGCCTACGCTCAAGGCGAGGTGGCGATCACTGAGTACCTTGAGTCTGTTCATGTGGTCGACGCGCTGACCGAAAATAGCACTCAAGGCTTGGACCTCCAGGCTTTCGTTAAGACCTTACGCAAGCTGCAGCCGCGGCTGTTCTCGGTCGCTTCATCACCTCAGGCTACAAAGGACAAAGTCGCTTTTACGATCGAGACGCTGCGCTATCAGTGGCGTGAGCGAGAAGTGCACGGCGTCGCCACCTGCTGGCTCGCTGATCGCATGCAGATCGGTGATTCGGTGGGCATGTATTTGGTCAAGAATGAGAGCTTTCGATTTGCCCAAGACAGCCGCCCCGTGATCATGGTGGGTCCGGGAACTGGAGTCGCTCCGTTTCGAGGGTACCTTGAGGAGCTCGAGGTGACTCAGCGGGCGAACGAGACCTGGCTGTTCTTTGGTCATCAGCACCAGGCGTACGATTTCTTGTACGCAGATGAGCTGACTCGATGGAGTAACAGCAAGGTTTTGAATCGCTCAAATTATGCCTGGTCTCGCGATCAGGACCACAAGGTGTATGTGCAAAATTGTATCGCTGAAAATGCCACGGATCTGTGGTCTTGGCTGCAACGCGACGCTGTTGTTTATGTGTGCGGAGATGCCACGGGGATGGCCCCAGCGGTCGCCGCTGCGTTTGGTCAAATCGCCGAGTCGGTAGGCGGCGTTAGCGATGGCGCTTTATGGTTGGAACAAATGGTAGAGCAGGGGCGTTACAAAACCGATGTCTATTAGGGCTTCTCGTCTTCGACGAGTCGTCCGGTCAATCAGTATGGGTTCGCTGGTGATCTGTTGATTTTTGTTCGATCTCAATTGTCGTTGGATCGAATTTGTAACAGTAGCCGTTCACATGGCGAAAGGATTGTCTCATGATGTATCGAGTTCTCGTATTTTCGGCTCTAGGTGTGTTGGGCGCGTGCTCCAACTCCAACGCAACGCCCGAGTCGACTCCTGCTGCAGATAAAACTGCGGCTAAACCTGCTCCTGCCAAGGCTGCCGCTCCTGCTGCCGCCAAGGCAGCGCCTGCTCCGGCTGCCGTTGAGATTCCAGCGGATGCGGTCAAGGTCGTCGTCGAAGCGAACGACATGATGCAGTTTAATCTCAAAGAGATTAAAGTGCCCGCTGGAAGCACCGTGGCGTTGACGCTCAAGCATGTGGGTAAGATCGCCAAAGCGGCGATGGGTCACAACTTGGTGATTCTCAACGCCGGTGCGGACGTCAATGGCTTCGCCACCGCAGCGATGAGCGCCAAGGACGAAGACTACCTCCCTAAGGCGAAGGCGGCGTCGGTTCTTGCGGCGACCAAGCTCCTTGGTGGCGGCGAGTCGGACACCATCGTCTTTAAGGCGCCGGCAGCTGGGTCCTATGACTACTTGTGCTCGTTCCCCGGGCACTATGCGATCATGAAGGGCAAGCTCATCGTCGAATAAGACGGTGATCTAGACGCGCAGATCAAATCCACCCAGCACCGCAAACACGGTGAACTGGGGCAGCCAATGGCTGTAGGCATGCCGATCGCTGAGCCACGCTTCGTGCAAGGCATCGGCTGCCTGGATATGCGCTCTGGCTTGGTCGAGCCAGGCGCTGTCTTGCGTCGCTTGATAGGCGGCGAAAAGACCCCAAGCACGCGACGCGTGGACCCCCATATGGTGCACCGAATGAAAGATTTTCACCGGCTTTTGGGGCTGCATCTGGTGTCGCTCAATCCAGTCTTTTAGAGCCTCAAGCCCGAGCGTGCGTTTGATGGCGAGCGCCTGCATCGACCACTTCGAGAAGAAGGCGCCGGGCGAGAGCTCATCGTCGCCGAGCGGCGCCGGCGCGGTCACCACTTCGGCTTGGACTTTGGCGCACCAGCGCTCTCGGTCTTGGGTGTTTTGGGTGTGCTGAGCCCAAGCGCACAGCGCACCGAGCACAAAGTTGGGCTCATCGTATTCTCGGTCTGCGCCAGAAAGAGCCATCGGCTCTAACCAAGCCGCCAAGTCATCAGCGAGCGCTTGGAGCGCTTGGCGCCGAGCGCTAGCCTCAGGGTGTTGCTCGAAGGCGATCATCAGATGGAGCAGCCAGGCGCGCCCGTAGGGGCGCTCAAAGTCGCCTTGCTTGGGCAGCTCTTCGAGCAGCTCATCAAGCGCTGGGACCTCAAGCCTTTGCACCAGCCAGTCGACCTGCGCATCCCAACCTAAAGCCCTGCTGCCCAGGAGCATGGCGAGGTGAGCATGAACAGCAGAGTGCCAGTCCCAGCAGCCATGAAAGAGCGCATCTTGGGTGTCGACCTGACGCATCTCGACCGAGATGACTTGGAGGTGTTTGCGCAGGAGACGCGCAGTCTCATCTTTGGGGAGTGGGCGCTGTAACGATTCGAGCATCACTGATTTGCTAGTCGTTGCAGGCGAGCGACACTACTCCGCAGCGTTTCGACGCGCCACCTCGAGCAAAGAGGCGTAGGAGCGGTCGAAGGTCTGAATCACGTCAACGACTTCCATCGTGCGCGGGTCGATCACCGAGTTGAGCGGGGTGCCAAACCTGACGCCGCCGCCGCCCTCACGCGGGATCATGGTGTAGCCGTTATCAAAGGCGACAAAGCTGGTGCTAAGACCGTAGGCGTCGCGCCAATGATTGACGCCCTCCATCGAGGCTGGCTTCGAACCGTTGGAGTCTTCGATTTTGAGTGTCAGGACTTGAATGTTCAGCCCTTCTTCCGCCCAGCTCGCCATCATCTGGGTTAAGCCCGACGCCTGCGACGTGCAGCGGCTGCAGCCATATTGAGACGTCACCAGTAGGACCGCGTGCACACCGCGTGAGCCATCGCAGTCAAAGAACTCTTCGATGCTGATGTTGCGTTCTTGGTCTTCACCCGGGCCCAAACCCTGCCACGCCAAGTTCGACGGGACGTGCTGACCTGCAGCGACGCCAAGGTTTTCCGTCGGCCAATCGCACGAGACCGAGCCGGCGTCTGGAACAGCCGCCGGTCCAGCGTCTTGGGCGGCGCCGTTACCTGAGCCGCCATTGCCGCCTCCCGAAGAGGCTGGGGGACCGCAAGCCGCCGAGAGAAGAAAAGCAGATCCGACAGCACAACTTAGCAAACGATGACGCATGAGGTCATTCTCCTAAAGTCCCTCTAAAAAGGGCCCAACAAGCTTGGCACCTAAGCGCACTTTGTCAATGCCGAGCGTTTCTGGACGCCCTTATTCAACTTCGTGTGATGATCCCGCCGCTCGGTTCATCGCCGACGAGCGGTACCGAGGTGCCAGGTCCAGTCGAGCCACGGCATCAAAAAGGGCACCCCGCCGATTCCAATAAAGCCAAAGTCAAAGGCTGAGTTGTCACCGATTTTGCGCATGGCGAGGGCGTGCAGACTCAAGAAGGCACCGCCGTCCGGACCTTCGGCGGTCGGGAAGATCCAGTTTTCGGTCACCAAGCCATAAGATTTGGAGACGCGAAGCTGACCGGCTGCCACGAACAAAAGATCACCCAGCTCATTGTTTGAACCTGTCGACAGCAAGAAGGGGCGCCCCACACTTAGCGTAAACTGTCGGTCGGGCTCTCCGTAGGTGACGGCGCCAAACCCGATGCCCATGACGTCGAACCCAGAGCCCGAATTAAAGTTCGGCAGGGTGACCACCTCGCCGCCGGCTCCAAAATACAGATCGTCGCCCACTTCGCCGCCGACTTTGACAGCTCCGATCAAGCCACCCATCTCAAAACCAGCGAAGAGGGTCGGAAGAAATGAGCCGACCAAAACCGAGATGTTGTCGGTGACGCCCACGGCGCCGCTTGCGAACAAAAACTCTTTGATCGATGCGTAGCCTTCACCAGCTTTGAGCGGCATCGCTGAAGGGGCGTAGATGTGCCGTGTGCGGTTGGGGTTGTCCTCCCAGACATTACCATCAGCGCCCACTCTGGCTTGCGTGAATCGACGCTGAGCGAGGATATCGGCCCGAAAGAGGGTGCGAGTCGTACCATCGAGCAGCTGCACTCGGACCTGGCTTGGGTCGGGCGCGGCCATCAGTCGGCCGACCAACTTAGAGCCGTTGGCGAGCGTGAGCTCGACGCGCTCAGGCACCGGCGAAGGTGGCGCTGCGGTTCCAGCTTGAGCCGTCTGACAAACGGACGCAACGCACTGCTGACCGTCTGCGCAATCGTTCGCCGTGGCGCAGGGAGAAGCGAAGAGAATCAGTGAGAGCAACATCTTAAATTATCCTCAGCGAGCGGGTGGTCTGAACAGCTCAAATCGTACCTCGATCCTAAAGCAGAAGTCGTATTTGATCGAGTGCCCAAGTTAGACAGCCTGACTACCCGCCGGAGAGCAAGCCGACCGTCAAGAGCAAGACGCTCGCCCAGCTCATGCTCAAGCCGAGGTTGATGTAGCCACCCGTCTGGTTTGATACCCCCACGCCAGCGGTCATCTTGAACAAGGCGCCTAAGCTTCCGTCGTCCAAGAAATCAGGCGCAAAGAACAGGTTCCCGTTAACCTCAAAAGAGGTCTCTAAAGATTCGCCGGTGGTATCGATCCTGACCTCGCCAGGGACGGATTGAGGCTGCCCCATGATCGACAAAACCGACACGCTGAAGGGTAACTCGGGATCTTTGGAGTCGAAACGGTGCTCGTAGCCGACGATGATGCTCGTGGCCTGTTGACCTGCGTCAGGGTCCAGCGTCAGCCGTGTGCCTATCCGCAGATTGGGGAGGAACTGACCAATGCCGGGAATCCCCTCTGGGCAAAACATGAGCTGCAGATGACCCACGCCGTCTTGCGACTGACTGTCGTCCATCGATGTGGTCAACATGATCTCATTGTATAAGAACGACGTGTTATCACGGATGCGCTCTGCGCGAGTCCGGCGGTCTTTGGGCTTGGCTTTCTTCTGCTTTTTTACCCGAGTCTGAGCGCGGAGCCGCGGGTCCTCACGTAGCTGCACGCGAAACTGAGTCGTTTGGCCTGCCTGCACTGAGGTCCGCTTCTGCGCCGTGCGAAAACCAGGGCTCGAGACGCGCAGCGTGTAGCGACCGCTCGGCGCACGATCGATTCGCATGGGCAAGCCCTTGACGACGTTGAATCGATTAGGCCCTCGGATCTCGACTTTAGCGCCCTTCGGGCTACCCGAAATCACCAAGTTTCCTGGCGGTAGGAGCTTGATGTTGAGCGCGCTGGTTTGGTCTGGGCGCACCTTGAGGCTGCCTTGTTGTGACTCGTATCCGGGCGCTTGTGCTTGCCACCGATAGGTGCCGGGCGGCAGCTGCCGCATCCATGGGCGACCGCCGCGTAGGGTGAATTCTTCTGCGAGCTCGCGGCCGCGCAGCCGCACCTTGGTGCCGACCGGTTTGCCGTTGACGTTGAGCCAACCGCTCGCCTTTCGGATGGCGTTGCCTTGAACGCTCGGACCCAGCGGGCGCGCCTCGGCGCGGGGCTGAGCCGTACCGCCGAGCAGCTCGGCCATGCGCGGCTCAAGCAGATCGGCGATGGTCTCTAGACTGCGGGCTTGAATAGCGGCGGTGTTGACCGCTCTAACCTCTTCGATATTAAGCAGTTTTAGGAGCAGCATATAGCGGCTGCCCAAGCGGCTGAAGTTGCCGGTGATCATATACTCGGCGCCGAGCGCTCCGCCGATCTGAGCGATGCAACTTGCCTCATCGCAGCCACCCGCAAGCTGGCGTTTGAGCTCCTCATCGATCGAGCCCATATCCTCCGGGGTGACTAAGGTGTAGCGGCTGGATTGCCCCACTTGTATGCGGATCATCTCCGCAAGCGTTCTCGCATCGGCTGCGTCGGTCTTGACGCGCTGCAAAGGCGCCACCACGAGGGTGGGCGCCGAGAGCAGGCTAAGGCTTGCGGCGATTAACGGTAGGGCGAGCACGGCAACTCCTCGTATCGGTTCGGCAATCTGGCCTCAGGGGCAGATTCTAACAAGTCTTGGAATCAGGACTCGATCGCTGGGTAATAAATCCAGCCCTCTTGGTGGGGCGCTTCGTGGCGATCGGGTGGACCGACCAACCTTGGGATGCCCTGCGCGCCATCAGCCGCAAGGCAGACCGCAAAGAGGCTACAGATCAGCGCATCGAGCTCGTCCGATCCGGGCACAAGGTCGGCGGGAGGCTGGGGAAAGTGGCTCGCAAATGCAGGGTCAAGCCCAGCATCTTTGGCGTTAAGACGGGCTTTGACCAAGGCGGGGTAGGCCTCGAACACGATCGTGTGCGCGCCGCTTGGCGAGTCGAAGGGAAGGACCGCCACCGAGTGTTTTTGGCGCCAAAACTGGGCGTGCTCTAGCGCCACCGTTGCGTTGTTTCCGAGCCGATCAAAGGTCGCCGAAAGGGGCTTCTTCTGACCCGCTGCGCCGCTGCTAAAATGCTCGAAGATGTGCCGGTCTGTGGCGCGATAGGCGTGAGGGTTGTCAATCTCTCGAGCGGGTCTTGTGACCATGAGCTCGTCGCTGTCTTTGGGGCTCGGCCAGGATCCGACCAACGCACGAAACCGTTCGGGGAACCCGAGCGGAGCGTCGACGGCGAGGACCGCTCGTTGGTGCTCTAGCTGTCCGGGGTCGACGCCGCCGAGTTCGAGCAGATCGGCTGGGGTCAGCAGCGCTGCGGCGGGTAGGCGAAAGGAGTTGGGCTTGCCGAGGTAGCGGATCGAATCCGGGGACCATTCGGTGATCGCAACCCCTTGTTTACGACCCATCCAGCCGCCGACGTCCCAGCCAATACATAAGACCGATTCCGACACCGCGTGCTCCCGCCGCACAGCGTGTAGCCGAAGTTTGGCATTCGCCCTATCCATGCACAGCAAAAACCTGAGCGCCCATGGCGTCGCGCGCTCCGATGGGCTAGATCGCTGGCGTCGACGATTTGGGCGGGAAACCAAGTGAGCGCTGAACAGGCAAAACCCCGAAGCCGCTGGCGCCGATTGATTCAGTTGGGCTCCGCCCTGTTAGCTGCCTTAGGGGCGCTCTTTGCCTGCGCTTATCCCGAGATCGGGCGGGCGCCGAGCGGGAAACATGCGGACCGTATCGCCAAGTCACCGAACTACGACAAGACGTCGCAGCGCTTCGTCAACCGACGCCAGACCTACTACGACGAGTCGATGAAGAAGATGACCATGAGCGCTTTTTTCAAGGCGAGCATGTTCGGTAAGCAGGTGCGCTCGCCTGAGCAGAAGCTCCCCCAAGCCAAAGTGGATCTCGATGCCTTCCTCAAGAGCGACGGCATGGCGTATGTCTGGCTAGGTCACTCGACGATTTTGGTGCGCCTAGACGGCAAGACGATCTTGCTCGATCCGGTGTTTCATAACGCCGCACCGGTCCCCTTTGTGGTTCGGCGGTTCCAGGACCCAGTGCTTCGTTTAGAGGAGCTTCCGCCCATCGATCTAATCCTGATCTCACACGACCATTACGACCACCTCAGCCGGCGCTCGATTCAGCATTTCCGCAACACCCAAACGCAGTTTGCGGTCCCGCTTGGCGTGTCCTCATATCTGGTCGGTTGGGGGATCGAGCGCGCTCGCATCGTCGAGCTCGATTGGTGGCAAGAGCACAATTTTGATGGGGTCAAGGTGGCCTGTACGCCTTCGCAGCACTTCTCGGGCCGGGCGGGGGTGACCGCCAACCCAACCCTGTGGGCGTCTTGGGCGGTCTTGGGTAAGACGGAGCGGTTCTACTTTAGCGGGGACTCGGGCTACGATGAGCACTTCACGGCGATAGGGGACCGCTACGGTCCGTTTGACGTCGCGTTTATGGAGTGCGGTCAGTACAACCCCTTGTGGTCGGTGGTTCACCTGTTCCCCAACGAGACCGTTCGGGCGGGCAAAGACCTGGGCGCGAAACGCGTCCAGCCGATCCATTGGGGCATGTTTGAGCTGTCCCACCATGATTGGTTCGAGCCGCCAGAGTTTGCCCGCCGCTTCGGTGATGAAATCGGGGTCAAAGTCTACACTCCCGTGATCGGTCAGCTGGTTCGACTCAAGGGCTCAGAGCCCACCGAGCGCTGGTGGAAAGACTCGATCAAACCGGCTCAGCCCTAGCGCGCTGGCACCTTGCAGTGCGCCACTCCTTAGCGCAGACTCGTCATCAGGAGTGAACACCATGACTCAGCACCGCATCGCCTATGTCGCCTTCTGCCTGCTTGTCTTTGGCTTGGCGCCAGCCTGCGGCGATCAGGTCGTGGTTCGAGAAACCCAAGCGAGCTGCGGCAACGGTGAGATCGAAGCGGGCGAAGCCTGCGATGACGGCAACGCCGTCAACACCGACGGATGCACCGACGCTTGCGCGGTGGCGGTGTGCGGCGACGGCACGACCCGCACCGACCTTACCGCCGACCAAGAGGGTTACGAAGCCTGCGATGATGGCAACGAGGCCGATGACGACAGCTGCTTGACGAGCTGTGCGTTGGCGGTGTGCGGGGATGGTCTGGTGCGCGTCGATCTGTCGGAAGGGACCTTAGGCTATGAAGCCTGCGATGATGGCAACCCGGAGGACGCAGACGGGTGCCGAAACACGTGTGAGGCTGCCTTCTGCGGTGATGGAGTGGTCCGTACCGATCTCGAGATGGACGCTCTGGGCTACGAGGCCTGCGATGACGGCAACGACGACGACACTGACACCTGCTTGAGCAACTGCCTCGAGGCACGGTGCGGCGATGGGGTCGTGGGTCCTGGCGAAGGCTGCGATGACGGCAACGACGATCCCACCGACGAGTGCAACGCCTGCCAGCCAGCGACCTGCGGTGACGGGGTGATTCAAGCGCCCGAAGCCTGCGATGACGGGAACGCTGTCGACTCAGACGCCTGCCTGTCGACCTGCGCCATCGCCCGATGCGGTGATGGGGTCTTATGGGATGGTGAAGAAGCCTGCGATGACGGCAACGCCGAGGTCCGCGACGCCTGCACCGGTCAATGCCAAGAGGCGCTCTGCGGTGACGGCATTTTGCGCGCCGACCTGGCGCCTGAGGACCCAGGTTTTGAAGCCTGCGATGACGGCGGTATCGAGCCTGGCGACGGCTGCGATGCGACCTGCCAAACCGAGGTCTGCGGTAACGGACGCTTAGACGATGGTGAGGCTTGTGATGATGGCAACGTCGAGGATCGCGACGAGTGCTCAAACAGCTGCCGCGAGGCGCGCTGCGGCGACGGTATTACCCAGATCGGCGTAGAAGAATGCGACGACGGTAACCAAGTTGAGACCGACGCCTGTTTGACCAACTGCCGGGCAGCACGCTGCGGTGATGGTCACGCCTGGGCTGGGGTTGAAGCCTGCGATGATGGGAACGAGCTCCAGACCGATGGCTGCGTCGGCGTTTGCCAGCTGGCTCGCTGCGGCGATGGGATCACGCACGTCGGAGTGGAGGCTTGTGACGACGGCAACCCAGTCCAAACCGATGCGTGTCTGGACGATTGCAGCTTAGCCCGTTGCGGGGACGGTCACACGCAAGAGGGCGTCGAAGCTTGCGACGACGGTAACCAAGTTCAAACCGACGCGTGCCTCAGCAATTGCTTGGTGGCTCGCTGCGGTGATGGCTCCGTTCAAGACGGCGTCGAGGCTTGCGATGACGGGAACCAGGCGCAAACCGATGCCTGCCTCAATGATTGCTCGGTGGCAGCTTGCGGCGATGGCGAGCTGCATGAGGGGGTTGAAGGTTGCGACGACGGCAATCAGACCCAAACGGATGCCTGCCTGAACGACTGTACGGTGGCGTCTTGCGGCGATGGTGAGGTCCAACAAGGCGTTGAAGCCTGCGACGATGGCAACCCGACGCAAACCGATACGTGCCTCAACGATTGCACCACGGCGTCTTGCGGTGATGGCGAGGTCCATGAGGGCGTTGAGGTCTGCGATGATGGCAACGAGGTGGACAACGACGCATGCAGAACCGACTGCACCGCAGCGGCTTGCGGCGACGGCGTCCGGCGTGGCGATCTTCAGGTCGGCGCGCCCGGCTATGAGGCGTGCGACGACGGCAACCAAAGCCAGACCGATGGCTGCCTCAACACCTGCGAGTCGGCGCGCTGCGGCGACGGACAGGTTCAAGCTGGCGTTGAGCAGTGTGACGACGGCAATCAAGTTGATGATGATGACTGCAGCAACACCTGCACTCTGCGCAATGGCGTCGTCGCCTTTGGTGAGTTTCGCCCAGCTTTAGCCTGCGCGGATTTCTCGAGGCGAGGGGACAATTATCAGCAGTACTGCTTTGAGCTGCGGGGCCGCTGGCTATGCACTGGGCAGCACCCTGGAGGCTCTGTGAGTTGTGAGGACCTTCCAAATGGAATCCGGTTTACTTATGATTTCGGGAGGACATGGCCCTTCCGGTTTACCAACGATACGCAAGACTGCCGCAACTACCACGCCGACTATGTCGGCAATTTTGCCAACGCGATCGGTTACGCCAACTTTAATGTGACCCAAACCAAAACCGGCAACAGCTGCCAACGCACCTACATTGACAACAACGGTGATTTTCAAACCGTCGCTGGAGCTTCGGGCAGCAGTCTACCCTACGTCATCGAGTACACGAACTGAGCCGAGATGGTCCATTTGACGGATCATCCTCTGATCCACCGATAGACGCTCACGCACTGACCTGTAGAGATCCCGAATCTCTCTGGGGTGCACCATGTCAAAGACCATCGTCTCGATCCTCCTCTTGGCTGCTGGTTGCAGCGATCCGGTGCCAGGTCATGGCTCAGGGTCAAACCGCAACACGCCGAGTGAATGCAGCGATGACGGCGACTGCCCGAGTGGGCTTTGTCGATTAGGGCGTTGTGAACCTGAAGCCTCGCCGGCGGATGCTGGCTTTGAGGGCTGCGTCGTCGACGCCGACTGTCCTGACGATGCGCGCTGCGCAGACGGTCAATGTGAGCAGCTTGAGCGCTGCGTGCGGGGCGCCGATTGTCCTGATGGGAGCAGGTGCCAAGCCGGCCGATGCACGGACGAAGAGGTGCCCGAGTATGCGCTGAGCGCTGATCCCGCCTCGGTAGTCGTTGGCTTTCAAGCCGCCAACGAAGAAGCGCGCGCTCAGCTCGCGCTGGTCAACAGCGGTCAGCGCGCGCTGACCATCCAAGAGATCACGCTCGAGGGCAGCTTCGCCTTCGCCTTTGAAAACTTTCCTGAGATCCCACAGCGCTTGGTACCGAACCAGCAGGTGCAGCTCAATATCGTCTACACCGCTGACGATTTAGTGCCTGATGAAGCGGTCATCTGGGTGCGGACCGACCAGCAAAGCTTAGAGCGGCTCTCGGTCCCGATCACCAGCTACACAAAAAACCCAGAGGTGCCTCAGGCTGACCCGTGCCTGTCGGTCGGTCCGACCAGCCTGAACTTTGGTCAGGTCGCTCGCGGACAGTTTGCTGACCAGCGCTTTGCGCTTGAGAACTGCGGCTCGGAGCCGGTCACCGTCAGCGCCATCAATCGGGGACGCACCTTCTTTGTGCCGCTGCCAAGCTCGGTGACGCTCGAGCCGGCGCCGGCGATGCCCTTGACCCTCCAAGTCGGCGAGCGCCAAGAGGTGACGGTGCGCTACACCGCACGTCAAGCGACGCGCGTGAGCGGTCACTGGGAGGTGCTCAGCGACGACGCCGCCAGCCCACGCCAGCGGGTGAACGTTCGCGCCAGCACCCCGCCGCCGCCGATCGAAGAGCAAGGGCTGCACATTCGGATGAGCTGGGACACCGACCTCAATGATGTGGACATGCACCTGCTGGCGCCCGGCGGGCAGTTCTTTGATTGCCCCTTGGACGTGTACTTCTCGAACAAATCGCCCGACTGGGGACAGCCTGGTGACCTGCGCGACGACCCCTTCTTAGATCTCGATGACGTCGATGGCTTCGGGCCAGAGAACTTGAACATCGAAGCCCCAGTGCCCGGCGTGTACACCCTCATCGCCCATTATTACGATCGACATGGTCAGCTGCAAACGCCCCAGACCACCTTTGAGATCAGCAGTTTTGGTCAGCGGATCGGGCAGTATGGTCCCACGGGATTGCCCAGCGTTGGGCAAACCTGGGACGTCGTTGAGATCGAGTGGATCGGCGGCGGACAGCCTCCGGTGTTGCGCCCGATGGGCGCGATCGGTCGACGCGCACATGGTAACAACTGCCGTTGACCAGAACCTGAGTCAGCGCAGCTCGACTTGAATGGGCGAGGGTTCCGCAGCGGTGCAGTTGCCATCGCCGAGTTGTCCTTGAGCGTTGTCGCCCCAGCAATAGATCTGACCGGTCTCGGAGCGGCTACAGTTCGAGTACTCACCAGCCGTCAGACCAAGCGACTGGCCCAACCTACCCACGGTAACAGGCAGCCGAGAGTAGTCGGCTCCGCCAGGGCGAACAGGTCCGACCGAGCCTGAACCAAGCTGCCCACGCGTGTTGTCGCCCCAACACATAACTCGCCCCGCCAGAGTGAGCGCGCAGGTGTGCGCACGACCCGCAGCGACATCGACCATGGGGGGTAGATGTTCCAGACGCGTCGCTCGCCGAACACATGGAGTGTTGGACGGACACCGTTGATCATCCGACTCGAGACCGGTTTGCCCTTTGTCGTTGAGGCCCCAGCAAAACGTGTTCCCTTGACCATTAACGCTGCAGACATGATCACCTCCTACCGACAGCGCGATCACCGTGCCCATGTCAACCGGTACGAGATAAGGCTCGTACTCGCAGGCTTCGACGACGCAATAGCCGAGTCGCTCGGCGCGTTGTGAACCCGTCTGCCCGAAATCGTTTCGTCCCCAGCACGCAACACGGCCGGAATCCAGAACCGCGCAACTGGTCTCGGTACCCGTGGCGATGAAATCGGGCTCTGCGCCATTGGGCATCGAGACCGGCATGGGCACAAGGTATCGATAAGCCATGCATTCATCCATTGACCAGCCCGCCATCTCACAGGTTCCAGGAGACTGATAACCAACCATTCCATTGTACAGGAAGCCCCAGCAAGCAGCGCTTCGACCGCCGTTGGTGTCTTGGATAAAGCAGCTGCCATGGCTACCGACGGTCAAACCACTCACGGATGTAAACTGCGGTTGTTGTTGTGCGTGCGTAATCCCGTATTCGATGGGGCTTGATATACATGCCCCAACGAACCCGGGAGGAGTCGGCACTTGATCTGGGCATCGATCAAGACGGTCGCTCAGATAACACCCGACACCTTCTTGGCATCTCGGCGTTATGTGTCCATGTCGCCCCCAGCAATGCGTCACACCTGAGTCGCCGTACAAGGCACAAACGGCTTCATTCCAGCCCCCGCTTAGGTCAGCGACTCGATGTCTGGAGTCTACAACATCAACGACAAATCGCGA
>JBDQPD010000161.1:0-5693 GCA_040260805.1 Myxococcota bacterium
GCAGCGCTGGCGACGGGTTACGGTACGCCCATCGGTAGCTGATCGAAGCCACGGCTATGCCGGCCTCGAGCAATCGCCTGATGTGGTTGTTCTCTCGGATGCTCTCACGCTCCCCACCGACGAATCCGCCACCATGGATAAACACCGCAACCGGCGTCGGCTGGTCAGCGACGGGCATCCAAAAGTCCATGAGGTTGCGGCTGTAGGGTCCATACGTTGCGCCCCGTATGTGGCGGTGGACGGGAAGCTCGGTGACGTCCGGATCACCTTCAGGGAAGCTAAAGCCGAGCCCCTCTAGATAATCGAGCCCTTGGTCCTCGTTGTAGTTCGCAAACCAAGCGTCAAGAATCGCATCGAGCGGATCTGCTGGCGGCTCGCCAGCGTCCGCAGGGGTCCTCGCATCGGGCAAGGGCTCGGATGCGTCCACCGGCAGACCTGCGTCGGTCGACGACGGAGCGGAGGCATCGACGACGCCCGCCTCAGCGGGCGCTCCGCCTGCATCCAGCGGTACAGCGAGGCTCGCATCGGGCACACTGGTTGGTTCGGTCGGACACGCGACCCAAACCAAGACGACACCACACCACAAAAATCTGCGCACGACTCACGCCCCTCTCGAACCGTTAGCGGCGATGAGTCGCCTCCGTCTCGAGCTACGGCAGAGCGGCTTCGATCGCCGCGATCACGCGCTCATCCTCGGGCTCAACGCTGGAGCGAAACCGAGCCACAGCCACGCCATCGGGACGCAGCAGGAACTTCTCAAAGTTCCAGCTCACTTCACCCCGTATCTCCTCGGCGCTTTGCTGCGTCAAGAAGGCGTAGAGCGGGTGAATGTTCTCACCTTTAACCTCGATCTTGCTCATCATCTGGAACTCGACGCCGTAGTTCGCCCGGCAGAAGTCAGCGATGTCTTTGTCGCTGCCCGGGTCTTGGTTCATGAACTGATTGCAGGGGAACCCCAGGATCGCCAGGTTGCGATCTTTGTAGCGCTCGTGAAGGCGCTGCAGGCCATCGAACTGACCGGTGTAGCCACAACGACTCGCGGTGTTCACGATCAGGATCGCTTTGCCGGCGAACTCGCCGAGCGTGGTCGCACGCCCTTCAATGGTCTCAACCGCCACACCCCAGATGCCATCAGAAGGCACCACCGACCCGTCTCCTCCGCCCCCGCCACTCGGGCGGGTCATCGGACCAGCGTCCACGACTACAGCGGAGGCGCTGCACCCCATCAGGCTCATGGTCACAACAAGGGCGGCGGAACAGTAGACTTTGGACAGCATCAATTCACCTCGGGTTCATCTTAGCCCTATCATTACGGCCCGAACGGAGAGTTCAAGGGCCCAGCCCCTAAATTGTGCCCACAACGGTGACAAAATGATGCGGTGCCTGGATGCTCAAGTAAGCCACATTCGTTACAACGGTTGATTTGCGTCTCGCCCGAAACGCCCAGAGCGAGCTCAGCAGACACCAAAGCCGTAGGCACGATGATCAGACAGTAGCCCAACATCATCAGCAGGCCGGCGATGAACTGTCCAAGCGCTGTAATTGGCGTAATATCGCCGAAACCGACCGTAGAAATTGTGACGACCGCCCAGTAGATACCGCGCGGAACAGAGGTAAAACCGGCAGCCGGACCCTCGATAACGTACATCACCGCACCTACGATAACGACCACATTTACCAGCAAAACAATGAAAACCATGATCTTGGGCAAGCTGGCTTTTAGCGCCCTGGCCAGCATGGTCTCTTCGGCGAGGTAGGCGCGCAGGTTGAACACGTTAAAAATGCGAATTAGTCGAATTGCTCGCACCACCATCAAACTCTGAACACCTGGAATCAGTATACTCAGGTAGGTTGGAAGGATCGAGAGTAGATCCACCACGCCAAAGAAACTCTTAGCGTAGGCCTTCCGATCTTTAGCCGACCACACCCTCAGCGCGTATTCGATCGAGAACGTGATCGTGAAGCCCCACTCCAACAAATAAAAAGTGGGTCCAAACCGCTCTTGAACCGGCTGCACCGACTCGAGGAGCGCGACCAAAACTGAGCCCAAAACAGCGATCAGCAGGGCGACATCAAAGATCCAGCCCGCAGGGGTATCAATGCCAAATATGATGCGCTCGATGCGCTCGCGTTTCGTGCCCATGAGGACAGTTTATGCGCGGGGACGTACCCTCGACAGTTTTTAGCGTACGAAGAGCGACAAACTCGAGAAATCAGCGCCACGTTCCCCGGTACCAAAGAGGTTCATACCCCATATCGACTGCGCTGTTTCCGGCGCATCGTCGCTTCCGTGGACAATGAAGCCAGCACCACCGCTCCACCCATCGCAACCAAACTTACCGCGCGCTGCCGCCCAGTTCCAAGCTTCGGTTCGGTGCCAAAGTTGGCTGGCACAGGTCTGGGCTTCGGCGCCTGGCTCGCGCCACACAAAGCCATCGTCATCATAAACCTCAAAAACCGGCAGCGGATCAAAAGCTGCGCCTTTGAGGTCCGTGTAGAAAGGCGAGTAAATCACCTGTCCGGCAAAGGTGCCTCGAAGGGCAAAGACGAAATCGAGATCTTCACCTTCGGGGTCGTCCTGCAACAGATCAGCGATGCGCAGCCCCCAAGCCTCTGCACCGCCTGGCGCTCCCATCCGGTCACTGAACGCATTCCAAAGTGTATCGCCCTGGTTCACATGGACCATGTGCGTCCACCCCCCGCCATCGAGTCCCATCTCACACACGACGCGCACAGGCGCTTCGGGTCCAGCGCCATCAAGGTCGAGCCAGTAGCCATCGGTTAATAGCCTCGGGAAGTCGCGCTTGAGGTGGCGACAGCTCAGCGCTGCAGCCTCCTCGCTGCTGCCGTCGAAGGTGCCCACCCGAGTGCAATCACGGCTGCATTCGTCGCCGCCATTATCTTGTCCCAGGTCGCAGTCTTCGGTTTTGGTTCGGACGATCAAATCACCACAAATGCCAACGAAACATTCGTTCCGACAGCCATCGGTTTCGATGCTGTTGGCATCATCACACCCCTCAGAGCCCTCGACCACCCCATTGCCGCATACGGGGCCTGCATCGGGCGGGGCTCCCGCGTCCGCAGGCCCGGCATCGCGCTGGCGCAAGACGACGCATTCGCCCTCCATCGTGCAGACTTCACCGGCAGCGCAGGGCACCACCGGACAGCGCGTGTCCGGCTCGTCAAAGGCACAAGCCAGCAGGAAGATCAAAGGCAGAGCTCTCATGGAGGAAGTCAGCCAGCTTAACTTGGGTCTCGCAAGCTCTGCCCTTTGCCTCATGACTTTCGGCTGCCCTCATAAAGGTCAAACACGACCACTCGAGCGTCGAGTTTAGCGAAGCGGACAGGCAACCTTAGGCTTGGCCTCAACCCGACCGAGCCCACCAAGGTGTTGCTGCCTAAAATCATGGCGGCACGATGGCCTGCGAACTCGGTTTTTAAGTGATCACCAAACGCTTTAATCAAGGTCTTGGCGCTGCTCAATTCGCCAAGGCGCTCGCCAAAAGGCGGGTTCGCAACCAAGAGCGTTTTGTGATCAAGCGGGAGGCGAGCCCGAAAGTCAGAAGCGTTCCAGCGCAGGTCGTCTTCGACCCCAGCTCGCGCTGCGTTACGCCGGGCGATACTGATCAAGCTCTCATCCCGATCGGCGCCCACAATACGCTGAGCCGCTTGGGGAGCGATCATCGACTCGAGCTCCTCAAGATAGTCCGCAAAGCCTTTGGCATCAAAGTCGGCGTGGCGCTGAAAGGCAAAGCCGGCGTCCTTCGCTTGCGCTAGACCAGCTGGGATCCGGCGCGCAATCTGAGCGCCTTCGATCACCAACGTCCCCGCACCGCACATGGGGTCCAGCAGCGCCTCAGATCCGTTGTAGCCAGCCGCCATCAGCACAGCCGATGCGAGCGTCTCACGCAGCGGCGCCGGACCGGCCTCTGTGCGGTAGCCTCGTTGATGCAAAGGACAACCTGACGCATCCCAGCTCAGACTCAAACGATCCTTGAACAAGCGCGCGCGGATCCACACATCGGGTCGTTTCGGGTCGACATCAGGTCGCTCGCCACGATCCTTGCGCAATCGATCCACGATGCCGTCTTTGATGCGCTGACCTAAAAACACCCGGTTGTTTATTTTACTGGCGCCGACGCTGGCATCGATCGCAAAGGTCTTCCCTCTCGGGATCACGCGTTTCCAGTCGATGTTGAGCGACGTGGAGTACACGGCGTTCGGATCGCCCGCAGGCCCACCACCGATGGGCACCAAAATCCGCTCCGCGAGCCGGCTCTCAACGTTTGCACGCCAAAGCAGCATCGGGCCACCGGTCGCCTCGGCGCCACGCGAAGCCGCTCGAACCTTGGTCGCGCCCAGGCGACGCAGCTCAGACGCCAGCATCTCCTCTAAGCCTGGAGCACAGGTCGCAAAGAGTCTCATGGACGCTCCAAACGCCAAAGCTTATGGACCCGCTGGTCACGAAAGTCCGGAGGTATCGACGGCTGAGTTTGATCCTTGATCGTCCAGTCATTGGCCAGCGAAGGGTCCATCTCAAACCGACGGTTATTGGTCGAGAAATACAGCGCTCCACCCGGCCGCAAGCAAGCTCTTAGCGTCTCGATCATCGCTCGATGATCGCGCTGGATGTCCAGTGTTTTGTCCATCGATTTACTGTTTGAAAACGTCGGCGGGTCGAGCACCACCAGGTCAAAGTAGTCGCGCGGCGCCTCGCCGATGTAGTCCAGCGCATCTGCCCGTAAAACTTGGTGACGCATGCCGCTTCGAAAGCCGTTGAGCTCCAAGTTCCGCGCCGTCCAATCCAGATAGGTTTTCGACAGATCAACGCTCACCGTCTCGAGCGCGTCGCCAGCTGCGGCATGAATCGAGAACGCTCCGGTGTAACAAAACAGATTGAGCACTCGCTTACCCGCTGACTCCGCTCCCACCCATGCCCGCGCTGGGCGATGGTCCAAAAACAGACCGGTGTCGAGGTAGTCGCTCAAGTTGACCTCAAACTTGAGCCCCGCCTCACGCACCGTGCGCAGGCTCTTACCGCCTTTGAGCGCTTCGTATTGATCGTCACCCTTTTGCCGCCTGCGAGTTTTGAGATGGCAGTCCTCAGGCGCTACGCCAAGCGCCTCACCCAGGCCAGTGATCAACTGATGGGCGGTCTCGTCTTCTAAGGGGCGCTTGCGTTGGTAGACGGACGCGTGAAGCGCCCCATCGTACCAATCAATAGCTAAAGGAAGTTCCGGAATATCGCGGTCGTATAAACGGTAGCAATGCACCGCTTCACGTTTGAGCCAGGCTTTGAGTTTACGCCGGTTTTTGCGCGCTCGATTGACCAGCATATCGACCAGAGGGTCTGTCATCATGTGCATCCTTCAGAGCAAGCCTATGCCTTATGCAAAAAAACGAGCCTCTTGGGTCAATTTGTCCTGCGGAAGGCCTTGGCCTGAGTTCTTGGCTGTGTTAAGCCCCCTCTTGGCCGATACGCCGCGAAGGGGGTTGTTCATGCGTCTCGAGGATTTACAGCGTGTTTTAAGTCACGAGGAGCTCATGGCTTTCGGGCTGATGCCGGTACCGGTAGCTCCTGTGTATCAAAGAGCATTTAGCGATGAACTCGCCGGTCAATTCATCGACCATCCGACCGTCGAACTGGGACCAGCAGCCTAAGCTAAGTCCGCTGCAGCCTGCTTCATCACGCC